>NZ_QEWA01000050.1:0-51581 GCF_003390775.1 Thermobacillus sp.
AAAGAACTGACCAAACGAGGATTGCGCTTCGTCCGCTATGCGGACGATTGCAACATCTTCGTGGCCAGCAAGCGGGCCGGAGAACGGGTCATGGAATCGGTCATCCGATTTGTGGAAGGAAAGCTGAGACTGAAGGTGAACCGGGACAAAAGCGCGGTAGACCGGCCGTGGAACCGAAAGTTCCTCGGCTTCAGCTTCCTGTCGAACAAGCAGGCCACAATCCGTCTGGCTCCCAGGACGATTCAGCCTCGACGCATGGATTCGCAGGCGACTACGCATGTGTCTGTGGAAACAATGGAAGAGACCCAAGACCAGATTGCGTAATCTCCGTGCACTCGGCGTGCCCGAATGGGCGGCTCGAATGATGGCGAACGCACGCCGTGGTCCGTGGGAAATGTCCCGTAACACAAACAATGCCCTTCCGACTTCCTGCTGGGAAGCGAAAGGGCTGAAAAGTCTGCTTTCTCGTTACCTGGAACTTTGTTAACCTTACGGAACCGCCGTATGCGGACCCGCATGTACGGTGGTGTGAGAGGTCGGGGGCTAGCCGCCCCCTCCTACTCGATTTACCGGATGGCGATCTTGTATGTGCGCAGCCAGGTGTCGACCTGTACGAGATAAGCGAACAGCTGCGGCCCGGACATGAGCTGCCCGAACCACGGGATGTGCGACGACGCCGCGTCCGACTCCGCAATCTCGCGCACTTTCGCCGTGTTGATCAGCTTGAGCAGCGGCGACGACGGATCGTTCAGCACGTCGATCAGCCGCTTGCGCACCGCCTCGAGATAGTTCGGATTGTGCGTCTTCGGGTACGGGCTTTTCTTCCGGTAGAGCACGTCGTCCGGCAGCACGCCTTCCAGCGCGCGGCGCAGAATCCCCTTCTCCCGTCCGCCCGCCGTCTTGATCTCCCACGGAATGTTGAACACGTACTCGACGAGCCGGTGGTCGCAGTACGGCACGCGCACCTCGAGGCCGGCCGCCATGCTCATCCGGTCCTTGCGGTCAAGGAGCGTCGGCATGAAGCGCGTAATGTTGATATACGACATCTCCCGCATCCGGCGCCGCGCTTCGTCTTCTCCCGGCAGATGCGGCACTTCCGCGATCGCTTCCGCGTACCGCCGTTCGATGTACTCGAGCGGCTTGATCCATGCCGCAACGTCCGGCGCCAATAATTCGGCCCGCAAGGCGGTCGCGAGCGACCACGGGAACGTCCGGGCTTCCAGCGCTTCCCGGCGGTGAAACCATGGATAGCCGCCAAATACTTCGTCCGCCGCCTCGCCTGAAAGCGCGACGGTTGCCCCTTTCTTGATCTCGCGGCAGAACAACAGAAGCGACGCGTCGATGTCGGCCATGCCCGGTGCATCGCGCGCGATCACCGCGTCATCGAGCGCCTGGACGAGCTCCGGCGTGTCGAACTGGACCCGGGTATGCCGCGTGCCGAGATGATGGCGCATCCGCTCGATCCACGGTCCGTCCGCGTTCGGCTGGAACGCGTGCGCCTGAAAATGCTTGTCGTTGTCCACGTAATCGACCGAATAGGTGTCGAGCGTGCCCCGGCCGGTGAGATGATAATGCCCGGCGGCCAGCGCGGTAAGCGCGCTGGAATCGAGGCCGCCGGAGAGCAGCGTGCAGACCGGCACGTCGGAGAGCAGCTGCCGCTCGACCGTATCGTGCAGCAGCTCCCGCACGCGCGCGGCCGTCTGCGCTTCGTCGTCATCATGCGGCCGGCTCTCCAGCCGCCAGTACGTGCGGACACGGACGCCCGACCGGTCGACCGTCAGGCATTGCCCGGCCTTCAGCTCGGTCATGCCGCGGTAGATGCCGACGCCCGGCGTCCGGGCCGGGCCGATGACGAAAATTTCGGCCAGTCCTTCCGCCCCGACTTCCGGCTCGAACGACGGATGTGCCAGAATCGCCTTCGGTTCGGAGCCGAACAGGAACAGGCCGTCCGTCTCGGCGTAGAAGAACGGTTTGACGCCGAGACGGTCGCGGGCGGCGAACAATCGCTCGGCCCGCGCGTCCCACACCGCGAAGGCGTAGATGCCGTTGAAGCGATCGAGCGCTTCCGGCCCCCATTCGATGTATGCGACGAGCAGCACTTCCGTATCGCAGTTCGTGAAGAACCGATGGCCGCGTCCTTCCAGTTCGCGCCTCAATTCCGGCGCGTTGTACAGTTCCCCGTTATACACGATGACGAACGTGTTGTCCCCGGCATGCCGGATCATCGGCTGCGCGCCGTTCTCCGGGTCCATGACGCTGAGCCTGCGATGCCCCAGCGCGCAGTGCGTCGTAATCCAGGTGCCGGAAGCATCGGGGCCGCGCGGCGCGAGCTTGTCGGTCATGTTCTCGAGTATGGCGCTGTCCAGCGTCAGATCGCGCGTCCAGTCGATCCACCCGGTAATTCCGCACATATGCTTTCATCCTCTCGTGTCGGTCTTGAGCTACAGAACAGCATAAGGAGATATATGCTGAACGGCGGCATAAAATGTCTGTCCGCGCGGCATGCTATGGCGAGATCGCGCGTCCCGGCTTCTGCATGCCGGTTCGGGTGAAGGAGGCAGGTATCGTGAGATCGGATGACGGAAGAGAGACCTATTACGTCTCCGTCGGAGGCAAGGAGATCGTGAAGGACAAGGGCGCAACGCCCTATGAATTGGAAATTCGCGCAAATGAAGAGGAATTGTACCGCCTGCAGGATCTGTTCGAGGAACTGGCAAGCCTGGAGGAAGCGGAAGTGTGGCATTTTCTCCGGCACCCGTACGAGACGGCGTCCACGGAGCAAATGTCGGCCGCATCGGGCGATGTGACGGCGAGAATCTACGACCTGCTGCATGAGTTGGGAACGCCGGAAACGAAGGCGTTCATCGAACAGATGCGTCTGTCTTGAGAAAAGGAGTGTGCCATCCGATGGACATCGTTCACGCCGAAGTGAGAAGAACGACGAACCTGGACGGACGTCCGTGTGCGGAAGTGGAGGTTGTGACCGGCGATGCGGGCGCGGCGAATCTGCTCGTCTATTTCGCGGAGGCTCCCGACGGCGGAATTGAGATGGTCCGGGTGACCGAAAATGACGCCGACCGCGAGATCGATTGGTACGACAACCCGCTGCACCAGGCGGCGGTGGATCGGACGGACGCATTCATGAACGTCGCCCGGGATGGCGGATCATTCGGCGAGCAAGTGCTGCAATTCGGCTCCGTGCGGGAGGACGTGCGGCGAGTGCTCGGTTCGGTCGAATAAATTTTGTCTGATCTTTTCGATCATGATCAGAAATGGCGGAAAGCAGCATACGGCTTCGGCCGGCCAACGAAAAGCCGCTTGCATATGCAAGCGGCTTGAATATTATGCATGGTGTCCCGGAAGGTGATGAAGCAATTATGCAGCGGGTGTTTTTCTGCAGCAGGAGCAGAGAGCCGTCGCATATTGACCGCCGCATTAGAATACCATGCCACTAGGCAAACCGTATCTTTGTCCCGGAGGAATATTCCCTTGAAGGAGCAAGTTGCGGAAGTCGTCGTAGCCGGCCATATTTGTTTGGATATCATCCCCTATCTGCCGAATGCGAAAGATGGGCTGGATCAGATCCTCGTTCCCGGGAAGCTGGTCAATGCCGGCCCGGTTGTGCTGTCCACGGGCGGGACCGTGTCCAATACCGGAATCGCATTGCATCGACTGGGGATGTCCGTGTTGCTGATGGGGAAAATCGGCGACGATTTGTTCGGGCAGGCAGTGCTGGAATTGCTCCGGAGGCAAACTCCCGAACTGGCCGAAGGCATGATGGTTATTGCGGGTGAGAATACATCCTATTCGATCGTGATCCATTCGCCGGGAATCGACCGGATTTTTCTTCATTGCACCGGGGCGAACGATACGTTTCAGGGGTCCGACTTGAGGTGGGAACTGCTGACGGGTGCGAGGCTGTTCCATTTCGGTTATCCTCCGCTCATGAAGCGCATGTACGCGGACGGAGGAACCGAACTTGCCGGCATGCTCCATGAGGTGAAGAGAGCGGGACTGACGACGTCGCTGGACATGGCCAAGCCGGATCCCGCATCGGAAGCGGGGCGTGTGGATTGGATGGCCATCCTGGAAAAGGTACTGCCCAAAGTAGACGTGTTTCTGCCCAGCGTTGAAGAAATCTTATACATGCTGGATCGGCCTTTTTATGATCGGCTTGCTTCAGCGAAGGGTGACATCGCGGAACATCTCGACGGTGAAGATTTGAGTGCATTGGCTGATCGCATGATCGGTATGGGAGCAGCGATCGTCGCGGTAAAATTGGGGGAACACGGCCTGTATTTGCGTACCGCAGGTGAACGCCGACTTCAATCGATGGGGGGCTGCACGCCGGAAAATATCGGAGAATGGGCCGGTCGAGAATTGCTGGCAACTTGTTATCAAGTAGAAGTGGCGGGGACGACGGGTGCGGGGGACTGCACCATTGCCGGATTTTTGGCGGGTTTGTTGAAAGGCCTTTCACCCGAGTCTGCAATGCGCGCGGCGGTGGCGGTTGGTGCCTGCAATGTCGAGCGCCAAGACGCGGTCAGCGGCATTCCTTCCTGGGAAACCGTGCAGCGTCGAATCGAAGCGGGGTGGCCCAAGCGCGCCAACCGGTTGAGACTTGACGGGTGGCGGTTTCATGAGGAAGCAGAACTGTGGATCGGCCCGAATGATGGCAAGATCACGGTTTGAAATTTTCTTTAAGGGATGGAGGTGACGAATATGAAACGAAGTGAAGTTTTACTGACGCAAAAGCGCTCGGCGGAAATGTTTGCAGGGGTTGGAATCGTATTGAACTTGTGCTGTTTTCCCGCACCGATCCCAGGCAAGTGCGCATCCCGCGTATAGATAAAGGTTGATGAAGTTACAGAGAAGTTCGGAAACTTTTCGAGAACCAAGCTAAACAAAAAGCATTTATGGGAGGGACTGCAATTGAAGAAACTGTTGTCGTTGGTGTGCATCGTTGCGCTGGTCGTGTTGTCCGCCGCGTGCGGCGGCAGCGGCAGCGGCAGTGGCAGCGGTGGCGGTTCCAAGGATCATTTTGTATTCGGTTATACTTCCATGACACAGAATAACCCCTTCTTTATCGTCCTGGAGAAAGCGATTCGGGAGAAAGTCGAAGCAAACGGGGATGAAATGATTACGCTGAACCCGGCAATGGATGTGGCGCTGCAAATCAACCAGATCGAGGATATGATCGCGCAAGGCATCGACGCGATTTTCCTGAATCCCGTAGACTGGGAAGGCATCAGACCCGCGCTGCAAATGCTCAAGGAAGCCGGCATTCCGATCATCAACTATGATACCGAAGTCAAGGACTTTGAGTATGTTACCGCTTACGTCGGCTCAGACAACAAGAACGCCGGCAGAGTCGTCGGCGAGGACCTTGTCAAACGCTTCCCGAACGGCGGCAACATCGTCATCCTCGACAGCCCGACGATGAATTCGATCAACGACCGGGTGGCCGGTTTCCTGGAAGCCATTGAGGGGAAAAACTTCACGATCGTGGCCCAACAGGACGCAAAAGGAGACCTGGAAACCGCCCTGGGCATTACCGAGGATATATTGCAAGCCCATTCCGACATCACGGCCATCTTCGCCGGCAACGATCCGTCTGCGCTCGGCGCGTTGGCCGCCGTCAAAGCCGCCAACCGCTTGGAGATTGCCATTTACGGTGTGGACGGTTCACCCGACGCGAAAGCGGCCATCGCCGAAGGCGGACCGTTTAAGGGGTCCGGGGCGCAGTCGCCGATCTCGATCGGTCAGATTTCCGCGGATATCGCTTACAAAATTTTGAGGGGCGAAAGCTACGAAAAACGGACGCCGGTGGAAACGTTCCTGATCAACGAGGAAAACGTTCAAGAGTACGGCGTGGACGGATGGCAATGACGAAACGACGGGGAGGGTGACGCCGATCACCCTCCCGTCATTCATCGAGGTGGAACGGATGAGTCAAAAACTGCTTCGGATGAGCGGAATTGAAAAGCGATTTGCCGGCGTTCACGCCCTGAAGGGTGTCGATTTTGAACTGGAAAGCGGTGAAGTTCACGCCCTCCTCGGCGAAAATGGCGCCGGCAAATCCACGTTGATGAAAATTCTCGCGGGCATTTACCCCGTCGACGAAGGGGAAATTTTCATCGAAGGGAACAAGGTTTCCATCAACAGCGTCAAAGATGCCCAGGCCCTCGGCATCAGCATCATCCACCAGGAAATTTCGCTGGTGCCGCATCTGTCCGTTGCCGAGAATATTTTTTTGGGCAAAGAACCGGTCACGAAGACCGGATGGATCGACTGGAAAAAAATGATCGAAGAAACACGGAAAACCTTGCAGCAATTCGGTCTGGAACTGTCGCCCGAGGTGCCGGTAAAAAAGCTGACGGTAGCGCAGCAGCAGATGATCGAGATCATCAAGGCCGTATCCTTCCGGGCGAAAATGATCGTGATGGACGAACCGACCTCCTCGCTTACGGAAAAAGAGGTCGAATTTCTTTTTCAAACCATCGGCCATCTGAAAGAGCAGGGCGTCGGCATTGTGTATATTTCGCACCGGATGAACGAATTGTTCGCCATCACCGATCGCATCACCGTTCTGCGGGACGGTGCCCTGATCGGAACTGTCAGAACGAAGGATACGACAGCCGATCAGTTGATCTCGATGATGGTCGGCCGGGAGCTCACCCAATATTACATCAAGGACACTGCTCCGGAAAACGGCGGGGAAATCGTGCTCAGCGTTCACAACCTGTCCAAAAAAGGCGTGCTGAACGATGCCAGCTTTGAGCTCAAGAAGGGGGAAATTCTCGGATTTGCCGGTTTGGTCGGCGCGGGCCGATCGGAGCTGATGAAATGTATTTTCGGTCTGGATGCCTTCGATGAAGGGGAAATTCGGATCGACGGCAAGCCGCTGATCATTCGAAATCCGAACGATGCGATCAAACACGGCATTGCCTATGTGACGGAAAACCGGAAAGAGGAAGGCCTGTTCCTCATCCGTTCGGTTCAATACAACATCACCATCAAGGTCCTGGATAAGTTCATCAAATGGTTTAGAGTCAATGCCCGTTATGAAGACCAGAAAACCCGGCAATTCATCAATGAATTGTCGATCAAAACCCCGAATCCGGATCAGGAAGTGCGGAATTTGAGCGGCGGCAATCAGCAGAAGGTGCTCATCTCCCGATGGCTGGCAACCAACCCGCGCATCCTGATCCTGGATGAACCGACCAGAGGGGTGGATGTCGGGGCCAAAGCGGAAATCTATGCGATCATGAACCGGTTGGTGAAAGAAGGCGTTTCCATTATCATGATCTCCTCGGAATTGCCTGAAGTGATCAATATGAGCGACCGGATCGCGGTCATGTACAAAGGCGGGATAAGAACCATTTTAAATCGGGACGAGTTCAGCCAAGAGACCATCATGCATTATGCCACTGGAGGTTAAACCATGGTTTACGGAATAAGATCATTTATTCGAGCCAACATGGGCATTCTCGCCGGGCTATTGGTTTTATGTGTCATCATCGCGGTGCTCAATCCCAATTTTCTGACGACCAACAATTTGCTGAACGTCTTGCGGCAAACATCCACCAACCTCTATTTGGCGCTCGCGATGACGATGGTGATCATCCTGGGCGGCATCGATTTGTCCGTCGGCTCTGTCATGGCCGTATCCGGGGTGGTGACCGCCATGCTGGTCGCGCTGTTCGATGTGCCGCTTTTCATAGCCGTCGCCGCGGGACTTCTCGTCGGTATATTATTCGGCGCGCTGAACGGTTATGTGGCGGCGACCACCGTCATACCGCCGTTTATCATCACCCTCGCCACCATGAATATCGGCCGGGGAGCGGCCTACGTATTGACCGACGGGCAACCGGTTCGCGTCATGTCGGATGCCTTCAACTTCATCGGATCCGGCTATATCGGCGGGATTCTGCCTACCCCCGTATTGTATTCAATCATTTTCGTGATTCTTTGTTACCTGATTATGAATAAAACAAAGACGGGCCGGTACATTTATGCGGTCGGCGGAAATCCGGAGGCCGCCCGATTTTCCGGAATCAACATCAAGCGGGTGAAATTTTTCGCGTACACGTTCAGCGGATTCATGGCCGGATTTGCCGGAATTGTGCTCGCCTCGCGCATGTTCTCGGGTCAGCCGACGGCGGGCGTTGCGGCGGAACTGGATGCCATCGCCGCAGTCGTGCTCGGGGGAACGAGCATGACCGGCGGCTACGGAAGAATCGGCGGCACGGTGATCGGCGCGCTCATCATCGGTGTGCTCAGCAACGGCCTGAACTTGATCGGCGTCAGTTCCTTCTGGCAGTATATTGTCAAAGGAATTGTGATCCTGATCGCCGTTTATGCCGATGTGATCAAACGGAAAACGGCCTGATCCGGACTGACTCCGGCCATATTCCAAATAAATATCATTCCGCCTTATGCGCTTGAAGCGGTAGGGCGGCTTTTTTTCTTGAATCAATCGCAGAACGATTCGGGACCGCGCATACAGGGCATCAGATTCCCGGGTAAAACAAAAATCCGCCCGATTGGCGGATTCGCTATTTAAGGTATGGCGTCCCAGAAGGGATTCGAACCCCTGACCGTACGCTTAGAAGGCGCATGCTCTATCCAGCTGAGCTACTGGGACAAGTATCTGGAGCGGGTGAAGGGAATCGAACCCTCGTCTCAAGCTTGGGAAGCTGGCGTTCTACCATTGAACTACACCCGCATGGAGAGCACAAATGATCATACCACAGGGAAAGGTGAAATGCAATAACCGCGGGAGATAAGTAGTGGGCCGTTCCGGATTTGCCGAGGCAAGGCTGTGGATGTATAATTTTCCCAAACAAGACTCGCTTGCCGGGGTGAGCGTTCGTGAATGTGTTTCAGGTCTGTTCGTCTCTTGCCCCGCGCTGGGTGAAAAAAGAAAGCCTCGATCCGGCCGTTGTCGTCCGCTGGCGGCATGAGGTCGAGCAGTCGGGGCTTGATGTGGACTGCGCAACCTTGACGGGCCGTATCGGCAAGGAAGAACTGCGGCAAACGCTGCGGAACAACCAACTGCTCCTCCGCGCTTTCGAACAGGCGCTTCAGGAGGAAAGTCTGCTGGCGGAATGGCCGCACCTGCTGCTTCTGACGGATCGGCGCGGCGTCCTGCTGTCGGTTGCCGGCCCGCAGGAAGTGTTGGACAACGCCCGCCGCATCGGAATCGAACGCGGTACCCGGTTCGATCTGCAGCACGCCGGCCTGAACGCCATTTCCATGGCCGTCAGGCTCGGGAAGCCGGTCTATTTGCGCGGCGACGAACACGATCTGCGGCTGTTCAAGGACTGGAGCTGCATGTGCATGCCGATCGCGGCCGACGGCCAGATCCACGGATTCCTCGACGTGAGCTTCCCTTGCCGGGAGGAAAGTCCGGGTACGGAGCTTGCACTGGTTGAATTTTATATGCGGGTGCTGAAAGAGCGGCTTGCCCGGAAATGTCCGAAACGCCGCCGCATTGCCATGGACCGTCGGTTCGGAGAATACGGCCTGTCTCCCCGCGAACGGGAAATCGCCTATTATTGGGCGCTGAATATGGGCGGGCTGCAGATCGCGGCCCTGCTGGGCATTACCGAGAGCACCGTGCGCAGCGTAATCAAGAACATCTATCGGAAAACCGGCGTGAGCGACAAGGGACAGTTTATGCGCAAGTTTCTGGCCTGACCGGCGGCTGAGGAAAGCCGGCCGCCGGAATCGTCTCCCTGCCTTTCGGGGCGGGGAGACTTTTTTTGCTTATCGGACATCCCCAATATTGGGGATATCCAGAAACCGGAAACTCCCTTAAGCTGGTTCACGGAAACCAACAGAACAAGGAGGGCCGTGATGGATTACGCCAATCTCATCAGCGGCGGGCATCCGCAGGCGTTGCCAGAGGATCGCCCGTTGATGAACAGTCGGGTGCTAGGAATGGTGAATTTTGGTCCAGTCTTTCGGAAGCCGGTCCTGGAAGAAGGTTCGCCTTTTCTCTCGCTGCGCATGACGAGCGCGGACGAGAAAGGGTTTGTCGAACAGTGGACCGCAGGGCCGGCGCAAGCTTCCGTCAGCGGGAATCTGGTTTATGCGCACGATGGCGAGTATCTGTTCTGTGCGGCGGAAATCCCGGCCTCGGAGCGCTGCCGGAACCTGACGCGGAAAACGTACCTGGCTGCCTTCGAGCTGATGGATGAGCTGGGATATCCCCGGTTGTTCCGCATGTGGAACTACATTCCCCGCATCAACGAAGACAATGCGGACGGCCTGGAGATTTACCGCGATTTCTGCGCCGGCAGGTCCGAGGCTTTCGAACTTTACGGGCGGCGCAGACATTTGCCGATGCCGGCTGCCACCGGGATCGGAGCGCAAGGAGGGAATATTGCGTTCTTCTTCCTGTCCTGCCGGTCCGGACGGGTCACCTTTCTGGAGAATCCCAGACAGATGCCCGCTTACACGTATCCCCGCCAGTATGGCCCGCGCTCTCCCAGCTTTGCCCGCGCGACTTGCGTCCAGCATGATGCCCTTGGTGTCTTGAACTTATATATTTCCGGAACGGCGAGCATCATCGGGCACGAGACGGTTCACCGCAGCGATCTGATGCGGCAATGCGATGTCACGCTGGAGAACATTTCGCTCCTGATCGGCCGGGACAACCTGATCCGTCACGGCATTGAGACGCCGGCCGATCTGACGCTGCGGGATGTCGATTTCATCAAGGTGTACGTCCGCCACGCGGAGGACATTCCAGCCGTGCGGCGCAGGTGCCGGGAAGCTTTCGCGCCGCATGCCAACATCCAATTCCTGAATGTCGACATTTGCCGCTCCGATCTGCTGGTGGAAATCGAAGGCATCATCACGGTGCCGCTGCGTGCGGACGGAACGCAGGACGGAGCGGGACTTAAACCCCGCTGGCTGGTTCACGAGGAAACTTCTGACCAATGACGGACAGCGCCCGGTCGACGGTCAATCGGCCGGGCGGCATCGTCCGCTTGCTTGATTGGAGGGTCGTTATGTCTGTCAAACGGAACATCTTTCTGCTTGCACTCACGATGTTTATCGTCGGCACGGACGGTTTTGTCGTCGCCGGCGTGCTGGGCGATATCGCCGAACAATCCGGCGTCTCCATCGAAGCGGCCGGGCAGCTCATCACCGTCTTCGCCCTTGCCTATGCGATCGCCAGCCCGATCATCGCGTCGGTATTCGGCCAGATGGACCGGAAATATTTCCTGATCCTGTCGCTGGCCGTCTTCTCGCTTGGCAATCTCATCGTGGCGCTGACGGCGGATTATTCGCTGCTCATGGCCGGGAGAGTCATCTCCGCCCTCGGCGCGTCGGCCGTCACGCCGGCGGTCATCATGATCGCGGGCATGATCTCGCCGCCCGAACGCCGCGGAAGAGCCATTTCCTATGTGTTCAGCGGCCTTACGATCGCCACCATTCTGGGCGTTCCCTTCGGCACGTACTTGAGCCATGCGATGGACTATCAAAGTTTGTTCCTGTCCATCACCATCGGCGGGGCGGTGATGCTCGCGGTGTTGTCCGCCGCGCTCTCCCGTCTGCCGTCGCCGCCGAATGTTTCGCTGAGGCAGCGGCTTTCGGCGGTGCGGATGAAGGGCGCGCCTTCCACGCTGCTGGTCACGGTGGTCGTCTACCTGTCCGCATTCACCGTCTACTCCTATGTTTCGGCCTATTACAACGGCAGAGGCATTACCGACGGCAATGAACTGACCTGGATTTTGCTCGCTTTCGGTACGGGCGGAGCCATCGGCAATCTGCTGGGCGGCCGTCTGACGGACCGGTTCGGGCCGCGGACGACGAACATCGTGAGCCATCTCGGCCTTTGCGCCTCCTTCGTTCTCATTTCACTGGCAGCCGACACACTGATCCGCGCCATTGTCCTGACGTTCATCTGGGGCGTATGCGGCTGGCTGCTCGCCCCGTCCCAGCAATACCGGCTGCTGGCGCTGGGCGGCGCGCGGGCGCAGATTCTGATCTCCTGGAACTCCTCCTGCATGTACCTCGGCATCGGCTTGTCCGGAATTGCCGGTGCGCTCGTCATTCAAACGCTGGGCACGTCCGCCTTGACTTGGGCGGGCGCCGCAGGAGCGTTGCTCGGGGTGCTGTTGACCGGAACGTTGTACGCACCCGCCAGGGAGGAAAACCGTCTGGCCGAAGGAGCGGAGAAAGCGGTTTGACTTGCGGCTTGAGCCGTTGTGCACGGGCTGCCCGGCTTGTGCTCTGACGGACGGCCTTACCATGCCAAAGACAAGCGACGGGAGGTTATGAACGGATGTATCGGGATGAAGCGACCCGGGAACAGGTGAACCGATTGATCGCACAGCAGCAGCGGCTGATCCGCGCCTGGCGGCAGCCGGATTTCGACCGTGAAGCGCATTACGCCGAGCGTCTCGGCAAGACGGTCCGCTCGGCGCTTGAACTTGAGTCGTACCGGGAATTGCTCGGCAGCGAGGGGGCGGCGTCGGTTGACGCTCTGCTGTCGCGCGGGGCGGACTATCGCGAACTTCTGGCCGCCCTTCCGATCCTGGCGAAGCGGGAGTATCGGGCGATCAGCGGGGAGGCCAGCCGCAGCAGACGTCATCGAATGCTGAATTATTTCGAGACGTCCGGCACCACCGGCGAACCGCTGCCCGCGCCCAAAGGGCTGCACGATCTGGTTGTCAATACGGTCAACTTCGGCGAGCATTGGGCCGAGTTTCTGAGCGGCGGCGACACGGCGCTCATACTGATCAATACGCCGCAGGGCCCGGCCGCCTTCCAGTTCGAACATGCGCTCAATTATCTGGGAATTGCGACTTTCCGGACATGGGTGGATACGGTCCGCAACGATTACGGCCGCGTCATCCGCATTGCGGGATTCCTCCGTCCGACCGTCTTCGCCGGTCCGCCGTCCCAATTGATCAATCTCTATGAATACGCCGCCGCAAACGGACTTGAAGCGCCGGCCTTCCGGAAAGTGCTGCTGACGGGTGAACGCAGCAGCCCTGCCCTGAAACGGCGTTTGCGGCAGCTGACGGGCGGGGCGGTGTACGACGCATCATACGGGTCGTCGGAGACCGGAACGACGGCGGTGGCCGTATCGGAAGACGCGCTCAGGCTGCAGACGCACAGTTACATTTTCGAGATCGAGGAGAGAGACGGCCGGATTCGGTTTGTCACCGGTGACGGACCGGTCGAAGGCGAACTGATCGTAACGGCGCTGGAGAATGATCTCAGGCCGCTTATCCGGTACCGCACCGGAGATCTGGTGCGCATCGAACCCCGCGAAGAAGGGGTGCTGGACATCACGCCGCTCGGACGCCTCGGTCATGCGCTGGATTTGCCGGGGGTCGGCTTGGACCAGGACGAATTCGAGGAGCTCGTCTGGCCGGAGGACGGGGATAGCCGCATTTTCAACTATTTCATCGCCGTCTGCCCGGATAAGGTCTATTTCGTGTTTACCGGCGATTATGACAATGAGGCGCAGGCGGAGCGTCATTTGCGGCATCTCCGGGAGGCCATTCCGGGCGTGGCCTTCTGCATGGTGCCGAAACTGCCCGACATCGCCGGGCTTGGATCGACACTGGGCTGGAAAGCCGCCCGGGTGCACGATCTGCGGAAACCCGCCGATCCGTCGTATCCGGCCAATATTCGACAGGCGATGGAGCAGCTGCGCCAATTCATGGAAACGTTGCGCAGTCAGGAGGCGGCCGTCTGACGGCCGCCTGATGTTCACGGTGAAAAGGGAGGGGATTCGGCATGAGCGCCATTGTGGTGCTGCGGGATGAAGAGCCGATCGATCAAGCGGAACAGGAACAATTCGTGCTGAAGGGACTGGAGGCCATGTCCGGCCGCGCGTCCGGCGAGATCCGGATCGTGCGCGGGGACCGGCATGCGGTATTGGGACAGAGCAAATCCCGGGCGCTGGCCGGAAGCGGGTGGTCCGGCAGCGGCCTTGCACGGCAGCAGGCCGGCGAAAACGCGGTCCTGTTGGCGGTGAGCGGCTTTATCGACAACGCGGATGAGATCGGCGGCAAACTCGGCATCGACCGGGACGCGTGCGAGGCGTCCGTCGCCCGCTTGCTGCTGGGCGCCTATCTGGCCAATGGCCCTTCGTTCGCGGAACAAGTCGGGGGGGCTTTCGCGATCGTCGTCTTTGACGGCCGAACGGGCGAACTGCATCTCGTGCGCGACAGGCTCGGCATCGAGCCGCTCTATTACTGGCATTCCGCCCGCTTCGGCCGGATCGCGGCGGCATCGGAGCCGAAGGCGATCCTGCAGGATCCGCGGTTCCCCCGCGTGTTCGACGAATCGGCGATTCTTGATCTGATGAATTCGACCTCCCGCATCCCCGGGACGACCGTGTACAAGTATCTGGCCGAGGTTCGTCCGGGCGAGATCGTGACGTTCAGGGATGGCCGCATCTGGCGCCGCCGGTACTGGACGCTGCCGGAGCGCGCCGGCGCTCCGGCCGGCGAGAAAGCCGCCGCCGAACAGATCGCGGCGCTGCTGGACGACGCGGTGCGGCGCCGGCTGCACGACGTCGGTCGCGCGCAGGCTTTTCTGCTGTCCGGTGGGCTGGACTCCAGCGTCATCTGCGCAGCGGCCCGGCACACTGCCGGCAAGGAAGCGGAACTTCAGACGTTCTCGTTCTCGTATGCCGGAGAGGACACGGATTTTCGCCCCGATGCGCTGCATCATTCGCTGGACGGTCCGTATGTGGAGATCATGCGGGACCATATCGGCTCCCGCCATGAGACGATCGTGATCGAGCCGGGCGATGTTCGCGCCGCCCTCGAAGATACGGTGCGGGCGCGGGACCTTCCCGGCGTCGGGGATCTGGACATTACGCTGCTGCATCTTTACCGGCGCATCCGCGAGACGGGCCGGGAGGAAGTGTTCTCAGGGGAAGGGGCGGACGATCTGTTCGGCGGGTTCCCGTGGATTGCGGCTGAAGCGCAGTCGCCCGGCCATACGTTTCCCTGGCTGAAAGGGACGGGGGCTGCGAACTTTCTGCATCCGGAGCTTAGGGCGCGCTGCGATCTGGACGAGCAGCTGAGGCAGCGCTGGAAGGCGGCGGAATCCGAAATGCCCGGCCTTCGCGATGAGGACCCGCTGCAACGGCATATGGATTACGTGTTCTACATGCAGTTGACCCGATTTCTGCCGTTCCTGCTGGATCGCGCCGACCGCATGAGCGCGGCGGCCGGCCTCAGGGTGCAGCTTCCCTTCCTGGATCACCGGCTGGTGGAATTTGCCTGGAACTTGCCTTACAATATCAAGCGTACGGGATCGGCGGAAAAAGGCATTTTGCGGAAGGCATACGAACACCGTCTTCCCTACGAGGTCGCCTGGCGGAAAAAAAGCGGATTCGCCGTCATGCGAAACCGACCGTTCACCTCGGCCGTTCTGCAATATTTGCGCGAGGCGGCAAACGATCAAAACAGCGTCCTGCCGCAGATTGCGGATATCGAATACTTGAGGACTTTCATGACGCGAAGCGAGTGGTCGGACGGGACGTTCGACGCGCCGCCGATTCTGCCGCGGCTCGTCATGCTGGACATGTGGACCAGGCTGTACGGCGTCAAATTTGAGAGCAGCCATGCGGTGCATGCGGGATGAAGCACGTGCGGGCGAACTGAAGCAAATGCGGGTGAGCTTATGAAGTACGGGAACTTCCGATATTTCCGGCCGCCGGACGATTACGACATCGGCATTCGCGGCGGTCCCATTCTGCCCGGCGCCATCGTGAATGACCCGGCGGTCAAGCAGCCGCTTGAGCCCCGGCCCGGACGATACGCCCTGCTCTATTCGCCGGTGACGCCGACGGGCCAGCGGCTGGCGCTGATTGCGGCGCTCGGTGGATTTCTGGATCTGATCGCGGTGCTCTCTCCCAACAACGGGCGGCTGATTCAGCGGAGCGGGACGGAAGAGCCGTCCCCGGCCTGGGCGCCGATGTCCGGGACGGAGGCGGCGGCGTTCGAATGGGGGACGCATGTCCGGCTGCCGGCCCTGGTCGATCTGGAAGCCGGGCGGATCATCAGCAACGATCCCTATCTGCTCCCGGTCAAGATCGTCTCCGATCTGGCGGAGTCGGCGGGCCGCAAGGAGGCGCACGCCCTCCTGCAGGAAGAGGAAGCCCGGCTGGAATGGGAAGAGCGGATTTTCTACGACTTGCATTGCGGCGTCTACCGCGCCGGATTTGTGGCCCGTCAGGACGAATATGAACGGGAAGTTGAACGGGTTTACCGTTTCCTTGCGGATCTGGACCGGCATCTGACCGGGCGGCGCTGCCTGCTTGGCGATTTTCCGACGCTTGCGGATCTGTGGCTGTACACGCTGCTTGTCCGCTACGATCAGGTGTACGCGCCCGGCTTTCGGCTGCACAAGTACCGGATTCGGGACTTTGTCGAAGTGCACCGGTATTTGCGGGAGCTTCACGCCTTGCCGGCGTGCAGGGCGACGACGGATTTCGCGCTCATTTCCCGCGGATACTTTCTCGGCATTCCGGCGCTCAACCGGGGCATCGTGCTGATTGGACCGGACGACCATTTTCTGTAAAAACCATCAGGAGAGCATCGCGCTTCCCCTGGACAAACTCCCATGTTTCAGGCGAAATGTGGGAGTTTGTTTTCTGTTCCGGACGCTCGCGTGCTATACTGGGAACGATTCTTGTGAACCATCAACTGCGGCTCGCCTGCCGGACACCGGCCGGGGTTCGAATCAGGCGGCCGCCAGGAGCGATGATATGTGACGCGATCACGCGATGCGGATGCCGGCAAGGGCAATGTCTACTTGCTTCCGGCCATGGTGAACGAATATCGCGGCCGGCTGACCCGGCTGCTCGAATCCGAACGGTTCGGCGAAGCCCACGCGCTGCTGCGCTTCCTGCTCGATTGCCGCGGCCAGGATGAGCATGCCTACGACGAATGGCGCCGGCTTATCGAGTGGCTGGAGTCGGTATATCCCGGACTTGAAAATCGGGAAAGCGAACCGGCGGGCGGCACTTTTTCCATCGAAGACGGCGGGGCGGAGGAAGATCTGCCCGACGATGAGGCGGCGATGCGCGGACTGGCCCTTCAGCCGCGGGACGACGGCGGGGAGCAGGTCCGCCGGGTACTCGAGGACTTGAAGCAGAGCCCGCGCCTGGAGCAGCGCCTGCTCGCATTGGAGAAAGCCGTCTACCTCGACGATCCGGATGTCGACCGGGAAATTCTGGACTGGCTCCGCAAGGAGCCGATGCACCCGTCGATGCAGTTTCGCGCCCTGCAGACGCTCCGGCGGCGCGGCGCCACCGGCCGGGTGCTGCTGGATCGCGCGGGAGAGCGCGTGGAGCTTGAGATCGAGCGGACGCCGCTCGGGATGGGCGACTATCCGCCCGCCGCGGGCGAGGTGCTGGAACGGGCGTGCCGGGCTTCCGAAGCGTTCGATCCGACGCTGCCAATTTTCGCACGCGAACTTTGGGAAGAAATGCTGCGGTCGCTCTACGGCACTTCCGATTACGAGTGGATGGCGGCCGGAAGCGAGGAGGCGATCGACTGCTGGGCCGCCGCGCTTCATCTCGCGGTGCAGGTTGCGGCTTACGGCCGGGCAGACGAAGCGGAGATCCGCGCGGCGTACGGCATTCCCGAATCGCTGCGCTTCAGGTTCGAACAGGCGTACAAAGCCGTCCGGCGGGCGGCTCCGCCGCTGACCGCAGGGCCCGGAGAACCTTGAAATATCCGGGAAGGTTGGCTATAATGGAATGGTTTAGTATCGTGAAGAAACAGACGGATGCGTCAGTTGTGGAAGGGGAAGGCATAAGATGAAGGCAAGTTGGCAGACTCTGGAGAAGAATACGGGCGTGCTGAGCGTCGAAGTCGATGCGGAACAAGTAGCCGCGGCGCTGGACAAGGCGTTCAAGAAAGTCGTCCAGAAAGTAAACGTTCCCGGATTCCGGAAAGGCAAAGTGCCGCGGCAGATTTTCGAAGCGCGGTTCGGCGTCGAGAGCCTGTATCAGGATGCGGTCGACATCCTGCTGCCCGACGCTTACGCGGATGCGGTGAAGGAGACGGGCATCTTTCCGGTCGATGCCCCGGAAATTGACATCGAGCAATTCGGCAAGGGCAAGCCGTTCATCTTCAAGGCGAAGGTGACGGTCAAGCCGGAAGTCAAGCTCGGAGAATACAAAGGTCTCGAGCTTCCGGCAGCCGAAACCGAGGTGACGGAAGAAGAAGTGCAGGCCGAACTGGAACGGCAGCAGCAGCGCCACGCCGAGCTGGTCGCCGTCGAAGACGGACAGGCGGAGAAAGGCGACATCGTCATCATCGACTTCGAAGGGTTCATCAACGGCGAGCCGTTCGAAGGCGGACGCGGCGAGCGCCATTCGCTCGAGCTCGGTTCCGGAACGTTCATCCCCGGATTCGAGGATCAGATCGTCGGCATGCACATCGGCGACTTCAAAGACGTCGAAGTGACGTTCCCCGAGGATTACCACGCGGAGGAACTGAAAGGCAAACCGGCGGTCTTCAAAGTGAAACTGCATGAGATCAAGCGGAAGAACCTGCCGGCGCTGGATGACGAATTTGCCAAAGACGTCAGCGAATTCGATACGCTGGAGGAATACAAACAGGATCTTGCGGCCAGACTGAAGGAACGGAAGCAGAAGGAAGCCGAGAACGCGCGCGAACTGGCCGCCATCGAGAAAGCTTCCGCGAATGCTGAAGTCGACATCCCGGAAGCAATGATCCGCTCGGAAATCGACTACATGCTGCGCGATTTCGAGAACCGCCTGCGGATGCAGGGCATGACGCTCGAGCTGTACTACCGCTTCTCCGGTCAGGATGAAGCGCAGCTCCGCGAGCAGATGAGGGGCGACGCCGAGAAGCGGGTGCGCAACAACCTGGTGCTCGAAGCCATCGCCAAGGCGGAAAACATTACCGTTACGGAAGACGAACTGAACGAGGAACTGGAGAAGCTGTCCGGGATGTACAACCGTCCGGCTGCCGAACTGCGTGAGCTGTTCGAACGTAACGGCAGCCTGGACAGCCTGAAGGAGGACCTCGTCCTGCGCAAGACGATCCGGTTCCTGATCGACAACAGCAAAACGGCGTCTTCGGTCGCGTAAAGACCGGGAACATCGACATGAGAGTAAGGCACGTACTTTACAGGCACGTGCCTTATTTCTCCATCAACGCCCGGGCCGGGAAGTGCACGCCTTGCCGCCCGGCGCATACATATAGGTTAACGATGGGCGGGAGCCCGGTCGGCGAGGACCACGTCCGCTTTCGCCGAGTATGACATTGCGCTTCAGACATGGTACAATAAGAATCGAAGCCGATTACGAAAAGAGGTGGGTCGCATGAATCTGGTGCCTATCGTAGTGGAACAAAGCAGTCGCGGCGAGCGATCCTACGACATCTATTCCCGGCTCCTGAAGGACCGGATCATTTTCCTGGGCAGCCCGATCGACGACGATGTCGCCAATCTCGTCATCGCCCAGCTGCTCTTCCTTGCGGCCGAAGATCCCGAGAAGGATATTTATCTCTACATCAACTCCCCCGGCGGTTCGGTGACCGCGGGGCTGGGCATATATGACACGATGCAATACATCAAACCGGACGTCTCGACGATCTGCGTCGGCATAGCGGCCAGCATGGCTTCGCTGCTCTTGACGGCGGGCGCCAAGGGCAAGCGGTATGCGCTGCCGAACAGCGAAGTGATGATCCATCAGCCGCTCGGCGGCGTGCGCGGTCAGGCGGCGGACATCAAGATTCACGCCGACTGGATCCTGAAGACGAAGCACAAGCTGAACCAGATCTACGTGGAGCGCACCGGACAGCCCTACGAGAAGATCGAACGCGACACGGACCGCGACTTTTTCATGAGCGCGGAAGAGGCGCTCGCTTACGGTTTGATCGACAAGGTCATCACACGGCCCGAAGCCGCAGGCGAGTGACGCATGACGAAGGGGAGATATCCGAATGTTCAAATTCAATGACGAGAAGGGCCAGCTCAAGTGCTCCTTCTGCGGCAAATCGCAGGATCAGGTGCGCAAACTGGTCGCCGGTCCAGGCGTCTATATATGCGATGAATGCATCGAGCTCTGCACGGAGATCGTGGAGGAGGAACTCGGTTCTGAAGAGGAGCTCGATCTGAAGGATATTCCGAAACCGAAGGAAATCCGGGCGATTCTGGACCAGTATGTGATCGGTCAGGACCAGGCGAAGAAATCGCTGTCCGTGGCCGTCTACAACCATTACAAGCGGATCAACTCGCAGAGCAAGCTGGAAGACGTTGAATTGCAGAAGAGCAACATTCTGCTCGTCGGTCCGACCGGTTCCGGCAAGACGCTGCTTGCCCAGACGATGGCGAAGATTCTGAACGTGCCGTTCGCGATCGCCGACGCCACTTCCCTGACGGAAGCGGGGTATGTCGGCGAGGATGTCGAGAACATCCTGCTCAAGCTGATTCAGGCTGCGGATTACGACGTGGAAAAGGCGGAGCGCGGCATCATCTACATCGACGAGATCGACAAGGTGGCGCGCAAATCGGAGAATCCGTCCATTACCCGCGATGTGTCGGGCGAAGGCGTGCAGCAGGCGTTGCTGAAGATTCTCGAGGGCACGGTCGCTTCGGTGCCGCCGCAAGGCGGACGCAAGCATCCGCACCAGGAGTTCATCCAGATCGATACGACGAACATCCTGTTCATCTGCGGCGGCGCCTTCGACGGACTGGAGCAGATCATCAAGCGCCGGATCGGCAAAAAGGTCATCGGATTTACCGCCGGCGGCGAGAACATGAAGGAAATGAAACCGGGCGAATATCTGAAGCTCGTGCAGCCGGAAGACCTGCTCAAATTCGGGCTCATTCCGGAGTTTGTCGGCCGTCTGCCGGTCATCTCCGCGCTCGAGCCGCTTGACGAGCAGGCGCTCATCCGCATCCTGACCGAGCCGAAGAACGCGCTGGTGAAGCAATATCAGAAGCTGCTCGAGATGGACAACGTGAAGCTCGATTTCGAGCCGGCTGCGCTTGAAGCGATCGCGAAGGAAGCGATCAAGCGGAATACGGGCGCGCGGGGTCTGCGGGCGATCATCGAGGACATCATGCTCGATGTCATGTACGAGGTGCCGTCCCGCGACGACATCAGCAGCTGCATGATCACGGAGCAAGTGGTGCGCGAGAAGATCATGCCCGAGCTGACGACGAAGAAGGGCAAGAAGAAAGAAGAAAGCGCCTGACGCCAGGCGATGGCAAGCGACCACCTCTGCCGCGGGGGAGCGTCCCCCGCGGCTTGGGTGGCATTTGACGTTCTATGGGGAGAGAAGGCCATGTACCATCGGAAAGACACCGTTCCGGTCCGGGTCGGCGGCCTGGTGATCGGCGGGAGCGATGAAGTGACGATCCAGAGCATGTGCACGACGAAGACGGCCGACGTCGAGGCGACCGTCGCCCAGATCCACCGTCTGGAAGAAGCGGGATGCCAGCTCGTGCGCGTCACCGTCAACAACCGGGAAGCGGCGGAAGCGATCAAGGAGATCAAGAAACGGATTCATATCCCGCTCGTTGCGGATATTCATTTCGACTACCGGCTGGCGCTGGCCGCGATCGAGAACGGCATCGACAAGGTGCGGATCAACCCCGGCAACATCGGTCGCCGCGAGAAGGTGGAGGCTGTCGTCAAGGCGTGCAAGGAGCGGGGCATTCCGATCCGGATCGGCGTCAACGCGGGATCGCTCGAGCAGCATCTGCTGGAGAAATACGGCTATCCGACGCCGGAGGCGATGGTCGAGAGCGCGCTCTACCATATCGGTATTCTGGAGGAGCTTGATTTCCGCGACATCATCGTCTCCCTGAAGGCGTCCGACGTGCCGATGGCCATCGCCGCATACAAGATGGCGGCGGAGAAGATCCGCTATCCGCTTCACCTCGGCATTACAGAAGCCGGTACGCTGTTCTCCGGCACGGTCAAAAGTTCGGCCGGCATCGGAGCGCTGCTCGCGATGGGCATCGGCAACACGGTGCGCATCAGCCTGAGCGCCGATCCGGTGGAAGAGGTGAAGGTCGCCCGCGAGCTGCTGAAAGCGTTCGGCCTGATCTCGAATGCGGCGACGCTCGTCTCCTGTCCGACCTGCGGACGCCTCGACATCGATCTGTTCTCGATCGTGAACGAAGTGGAGGACTATATCGCCAACATCAAGGTGCCGATCAAAGTGTCGGTGCTCGGCTGCGCGGTCAACGGCCCGGGGGAAGCCCGGGAAGCCGACATCGGCATCGCCGGCGCCCGCGGCGAAGGGATGCTGTTCCGCTACGGCGAGATGATCCGGAAGGTGCCCGAGGCGGAGCTGCTGAACGAATTGAAGAAAGAAATCGACGAGATCGTGCGCGTCTACAACGAGACGGGCGAAATTCCGGGACGCAAACGGCACGCTGCCAAAATTTAACCTCCCGTATCATGTCCGGCAAACAGGCAATACTTACAAGTATTGATCCTGATTGCCGGATTTTTGTGTCCGGCGGTTCGAACAGGATACGGACCGCCGCAAACGGGAGGAGCGAATCGCATGAATCTGAGTGTCGTGTTGCTTTTGATCCAGGTGTTTTTCGCCGTGGTGATCGGGCTGTATTTCTGGAATCTGCTGCGGACGCAGCGGACGAACCGGACGGCCGTCGACAAGGAATCGCGCAAGGAGATGGAGAAGCTGCGCCGGCTCCGTTCGATCTCGCTGACGAAGCCGCTCGCCGAGAAGACGCGGCCGCAGACGATGGACGACATTGTCGGGCAGCATGAAGGGCTGCGCGCGCTGAAGGCGGCGCTCTGCAGCTCCAATCCTCAGCATGTCATCATCTACGGCCCGCCGGGCGTCGGGAAGACGGCGGCCGCCCGCGTCGTGCTCGAGGAAGCGAAGAAAAACCCGGCTTCGCCGTTCCGCCATGACGCGAAGTTTCTCGAGATCGACGCGACGACGGCGCGCTTCGACGAGCGCGGCATTGCCGACCCGCTGATCGGCTCGGTGCACGACCCGATCTATCAGGGCGCGGGGGCGATGGGCGTCGCCGGCATTCCGCAGCCGAAGCCCGGCGCCGTCACGAAGGCGCACGGCGGCGTGCTGTTCATCGACGAGATCGGGGAGCTGCATCCGATCCAGATGAACAAGCTGCTCAAGGTGCTCGAAGACCGGAAAGTGTTCCTCGAGAGCGCCTATTACCATTCGGAAGACCCGAACATCCCGCAGTACATTCACGACATCTTCCAGAACGGGCTTCCCGCCGACTTCCGGCTCGTCGGCGCGACGACGCGGTCGCCGCAGGAGATTGCGCCCGCGCTCAGGTCCCGGTGCATGGAGATCTATTTCCGGCCGCTGCTTCCGGATGAGATTGCGGAGATCGCCGAAGGCGCCATGCGCAAGATCGGCATGCCGTACCATCCCGACGCGGTGCAAGCCGTCACGAAATACGCGACGAACGGCCGCGAGGCGGTCAACATGGTGCAGCTTGCGGCCGGACTGGCAATGTCCGAACGCCGCGAACGGATCGAGGCGGCCGACATCGAATGGGTGGCGAATTCCAGCCAGATTCCGCCGCGTCCCGAACGGAAAGTGCCGGCGGAACCGCAGGTCGGCTATGTGAACGGACTGGCGGTCTACGGTCCGAACATGGGGACGCTGCTCGAGATTGAGGTCAGCGCCATCCCGGTTCGCTCGGGCAAAGGCTCGTTCACGATCACCGGCGTCGTCGACGAGGAAGAACTGGGAGGAGGCTCGCGCACGCTGCGCCGCAAGAGCATGGCGAAGGGATCGGTCGAGAACGTGCTCACGGTGCTGCGGCGCTTCGGGTTCCAACCGCAGCGTTTCGACCTGCACATCAACTTCCCGGGCGGCACGCCGATCGACGGTCCGTCGGCGGGCATTGCGATGATGACCGCGATCGCGTCGGCCATCACGGGCCGTCACGTCGACAACAAGCTGGCGATGACCGGCGAGATCGGCATCCACGGCAACGTGAAACCGGTCGGCGGCGTGCTGGCCAAAGTGGAGGCTGCGTTCCAGGCGGGCGCCCGGACGGTCGTCATCCCGAAGGACAACTGGCAGGACTTCTATTCGCGGTTCGACGGGCTGAACGTCGTGCCGGTCGGACACGTCGAAGAAGTGTTGAAGATCGCGTTTCCCGATCTTGAACTGCGCCGTCTCGACATCGAATCCGCCGCGCCGGCCGAGCGCTTCGCCGTGCCGGAGGTGTCGTATTTGCAGGCCGATTCGGCGGAATGCTAAAATAGAATTTATACCGCCGGACGGCCGCGCTGCATGAACCGGCCGGCGAACTGTGCAATCGATCAGGGAGGTGCTGGCGTGGTACCGGGCAAATGGAAAGGACGGCGCCTGCCCTTGCTGCCGCTCAGAGGACTGCTCGTCTATCCGAGCATGGTGCTTCACCTCGATGTCGGCAGGGAAAAGTCGGTGCGGGCGCTGGAACGCTGCATGGTCGGCGACAACACGATCCTGCTCTGTTCCCAATCGGAGTCGGGCATCGAGGAACCGACGCAGGACGATATTTACCGTGTCGGCACCATTGCGCGGGTGCGGCAGATGCTCAAGCTGCCGAACGGCACGATCCGCGTGCTGGTGGAAGGCTTGACGCGCGCCGAGATTACGGAGTACGTCCCGAACGACGAATTCTATGAAGTCATGGTCAAGGAACTGCCCGAGCGGGATGCGGCCGATCCCGAGATCGACGCGCTCATGCGCACGGTGCTGGGTCAGTTCGAACACTATATCAATCTGTCGAA
This sequence comes from Thermobacillus sp., assembly GCF_003390775.1. Classification (NCBI taxonomy): domain Bacteria; kingdom Bacillati; phylum Bacillota; class Bacilli; order Caryophanales; family Paenibacillaceae; genus Thermobacillus; species Thermobacillus sp. The sequence goes on from NZ_QEWA01000050.1 coordinate 24,773, forward strand.
GAAAGTGACGCCGGAGACGATGGCTGCAGTCAGCGACATCGAAGAGCCGGGCCGGCTCGCGGACGTCATCGCCAGCCATCTGTCGCTCAAGATCAAGGACAAACAGGACATCCTCGAGACGATCGACGTTCGCGAACGGCTCGAGAAAATTCTCGATCTGCTGAACAACGAGCGCGAAGTGCTGGAACTCGAGCGGAAGATCAGCCAGCGCGTCAAGAAGCAGATGGAGAAGACGCAGAAGGAATATTACCTGCGCGAGCAGATGAAGGCGATCCAGAAGGAGCTCGGCGACAAAGAAGGCCGGGCGGGCGAAGTCGAGGAGCTGCGCGCCCAGCTGGAAGCGGCCGACGTGCCGGACAACGTGCGCGAGCGGATATCGAAGGAGATCGACCGGCTCGAACGGATGCCGACGTCGTCCGCCGAAGCAGGCGTCATCCGCAACTACATCGACTGGCTGCTCGCGCTGCCGTGGCGCAAACGTACCGAGGATGATCTGGACATCGCCAAGGCCGAGGCGGTGTTGAACGAGGACCATTACGGCCTGGAGAAGCCGAAGGAGCGCGTGCTCGAATATCTCGCCGTGCAGAAGCTGGTCAACCGGCTCAAAGGCCCGATCCTCTGCCTCGTCGGACCGCCGGGCGTCGGCAAGACGTCGATCGCCAGATCCATCGCCAGGTCGCTCGGCCGCCAGTTCGTGCGCATTTCGCTCGGCGGCGTGCGGGACGAAGCGGAAATCCGCGGCCATCGCAGAACTTATGTCGGCGCAATGCCGGGACGCATCATCCAGGGAATGAAAACGGCGGGATCGGCCAATCCGGTCTTCCTGCTGGACGAAATCGACAAGATGGCGATGGACTTCCGGGGCGATCCGGCCGCTGCGCTGCTGGAAGTGCTGGATCCGGAGCAGAACAGCACGTTCAGCGACCATTACATCGAGCTGCCGTTCGATCTGTCGAGCGTCATGTTCGTGACGACGGCGAACGCGGTGCACAACATTCCTCGCCCGCTGCTTGACCGGATGGAAGTGCTATACATTCCGGGCTACACCGAACTGGAGAAGAGGGAGATCGCGGAGCGCTACCTGCTGCCGAAGCAGAAGCGGGATCACGGGCTGAAGGAAGAACAGCTTGCCGTCGAGCCGGATGCCCTGCAGGCGCTCATCCGGGAGTATACGCGCGAGTCGGGCGTGCGCGGTCTCGAGCAGCAGATCGCTGCGCTCTGCCGGAAGGCGGCGAAGGAGATCGTCACCGAACCGGACCGCGGCACGATCGTCGTCGACCGGCAGCGGGTCGAGGAATGGCTCGGACCGGCCAAGTACCGGTACGGACTCGCCGAGCAGGAGGATCAGGTCGGCGCCGCGACGGGCCTAGCCTGGACGGAAGTCGGCGGGGACACGCTGGTAATCGAGGTGACCGTCATGCCCGGCAGCGGGAAGCTGACGCTCACCGGCAAGCTGGGCGACGTCATGAAAGAATCGGCGCAGGCCGCCTTCAGCTATACGCGTTCCAAGGCGGTCGAATTCGGCATCGAGCCGGATTTCCATGAGAAAAATGACATCCACATCCACGTGCCGGAAGGCGCGATTCCGAAAGACGGCCCTTCCGCCGGCATCACGATGGCGACCGCGCTCATCTCCGCGTTGACGGGACGCGCCGTCTCGAAGGAAGTCGCCATGACCGGAGAAATCACGCTCCGCGGCCGGGTGCTGCCGATCGGCGGGCTCAAGGAGAAATCGCTCGCCGCCCACCGCGCCGGCATCCGGAAAGTGCTCGTTCCGAAAGACAACGCCCGCGATTTGCAGGAAGTGCCGGAGAGCATCCGCGAAGAGCTCGAGTTCGTCATGGTCTCGCATATGGATGAAGTGTTGGCGCACGCCCTGGTCGGCGGACTGCCGCCCGTCCATGTGCTGGAGTCCGGCGCCGGCGGAGAGGAAGCACGGATCGACATCCACTGACCCTCCGAGGGGAAATCGTGAGGAAGCGGGAGAACGGACAGGAGCCATGAAGATCGTCAGTACCGAATTCGTCATCGGCGCGGTGCGCCATGAACAACTGCCGGAAGACGGCCTGCCGGAGATTGCGCTGGCGGGCCGCTCCAACGTCGGCAAGTCGTCGCTCATCAACCGGATGATCGAGCGGAAAAATCTGGCCAGAACGAGCTCGCAGCCCGGCAAGACGCAGCAGCTGAACTTCTACCGGGTGAACGGCAGCCTGTACTTCGTCGATTTTCCGGGCTACGGCTATGCGAAGGTCTCGAAGGCGCAGCGGGCGAAATGGGGGCGGTTCATCGAATCGTACATCCGCGAGCGGAAGCAGCTCAAGCTGCAGCTGCTTATCGTCGACCTCAGGCACCCGCCCACGGAAGACGACCGGCTCATGTACGACTGGCTGCGCCATTTCGGCATTCCGACCTGCGTCGTCGCGACGAAGGCGGACAAAGTGCCCCGCACGAGGCGGGAGCGGCATCTGCGCGTCGTCCGCGAGACGCTCGGGATGACGCCCGATGTTCCGCTCGTCATGTTCTCCTCGGAGACGGGCGAGGGGCGGGAAGAACTGTGGAACATCGTGCGGCAGGCAATTGCCGGATAAGGCCGCAAGCCTTGTAACTTGCGGTACAATTCAAAGGATACCGGGTAAAAATTCGGCCATCCCGCGGTATTCGCCGGAATTTCTCGGGAAAATGCGCGATTATCGGGGCTGGAGCGGGAGGCGCTCATTCGGAAGATCGCGTATAATGGAATCAGGCAGAAAGCCGCGATTTGCGGCGCAAGCTTAAGAATTGAGGAGATTTTCATATGGCGAAACGGCTGGCCACAGAGTATGTGAACGCCCGACTGCAGCTTTCGGCTGACGATCTGGACCGGTTCGTTCGATTTGTGGGAGGCCAGAACATCCGCATCAGGGTGCGGGTGGTCGGCTGCGGCAACCAGGAGATGGCGCTGGTTGACGAGACGAACGGTGAAGAAGTCAGCATGACGTTCGAACAGCGCGATGATCGGTTTGTCTGTGAGCTGTCCTGCCGGTTAGTCCATCCGAAGTTGACCAATGCCTTGCGCAGAGCCGTCTCGGCTTTCCGCGGCGATGCCGTTGTCAATCGCATTTATTCCGGTTTTACGATGACGTATTATTACAAACGGGGCGCCGTCCACAAGATTGTCGAACATACGGCGGACGGCGTGCGGGTCGTATTTGAGCGGCGGGATACGGTCGGCGAGCTGGAGTCGCTGTACGTAAGCCGCCAGGTGGAACGGGAGATCGAGCGCATCCAGGATGCAATCGACGAGCTGCTCGATCTGCGCAATCAATGCACCTCGCCGGGCGAGAAGCAAGCCGTTGACGAACGGCTGCGGCAATACACGAAGCAGCTGTTCATCCTCGAAGCGGAATAATCGGCATGATCGGCCGCCGGTTTTCGAACCGGCGGCTTTTCTTTTGACAAGTCTTTCCCTGCAAACCGGACGCGCCGCCATGAAAACGGCGCATGCCATTGCCTGGCGAGAGGCCTTGTCCGGCGCGGGATCCGGACGATTTTCGCTGCCTGAAAAAAAGTGTTGCATTTCTCGCCTGAAGATGTTATTTTTATCTTCGTTGAATTCAATATAGGAACCAGGATTCACTCAGGACATGTAATGTTGCGAGAGAATGATTCCCTCGAGTAGTGAATGACGTAGGTCCTAGCGGATGAAATTTGCTTCACATTTTATTCCTAGGAAGGGGGAACCGAAAGTGGAGTACTCAACTTTCGGAAGACACGTGGCAGTCGACGCCTGGGGCGTAGATTTCGAACTGCTCAACAACGCCGAGTTCCTGCAAGCCCAACTGGTGGAAGCCGCGGAAACCTGCGGTGCTACGGTTCTCTCGGTACAATCGAAACAATTTGAACCGCAAGGCGCGACGGTGCTCGTCCTGCTTTCGGAAAGCCACCTCTCGATTCATACGTATCCTGAGAAAGGATTCGCGGCACTGGACTGCTATACCTGCGGCGAGACGGTCGACCCCCAGCTGGCGATTGACTATCTCCTTTCCGTATTGAAGCCGCGCACGGTCCATGCGAAGAAGCTCATTCGCGGCATCGGCGAGCTTCGGGTGGAAGAACCCGAACTGAAGCCGTTCGCGCTGGTGTGAACCGAATAATGAAGGAACGAACAGCCATGGATGATTCCGTGGCTGTTTTTGCATGTTTCGAATATCCGGTTCCAGTTGCGTCCACAATATAGAAGTGCGGCGAGCTTTCATATATTTTTCATTTTTGTCCGGGTACACGCTGCCGAACTATGCTATACTATTTCAAAGCTGAATTCTTGCCGGGCCCGGTAGCGGTACGGCCCGGTCTGGAGTGGTGACGCGGATGCACATCATTGTCGTGGGATTGAATTATCGGACGGCGCCTGTCGAAGTGCGGGAACGGTTCGCTTTCGCCGAGCAGGAACTTCCGAAGGCGATCGAAATGCTGAAACAGACGCCGAGCATCATGGAATGCGTCATTGTCGCCACGTGCAATCGGACGGAACTCTATGCCGTCGTCGACCGCCATGTGCTGTGCGGTCATTACATCCGGCATTTCATGGAACAGTGGTTCGGCATGCCGCGCCAGACGTTCACGAAGTATCTCTACATGTATGAAGATGAAGCGGCAATCCGGCATCTGTTCCGCGTGGCCTGCGGCCTCGATTCGATGATCATCGGCGAGACGCAGATTCTCGGTCAGGTGAGGGACGCGTTTCTGCTCGCCCAGCGGGAGCGCGCGACGGGGACGCTGTTCAACATGCTGTTCAAGCAGGCGGTTACGCTCGGCAAAAGAGCCCACACGGAGACGTCGATCGGGGAGTCCGCCGTGTCCGTCAGCTATGCGGCGGTGGAGCTCGGGAAACGGATTTTCGGCGGCTTCGGCGGCAAGACGGCCCTGATCGTCGGCGCGGGCAAAATGGGCGAGCTGACCGCGAAGCATCTGAACGCTTCCGGTATCAAGCGGGTGCTGGTCGCCAACCGGACCTACGAGCGGGCGGTCGAGTTCGCCGGTCGGCTCGGCGGCGAGCCGATGCGGCTTGAGGAAGCGGCTGCGCGGCTGGCCGAAGCGGACGTGGTCATCAGTTCGACCGGATCGCGGGAATACGTGCTGATGAAGGCCCAGGTGGAACAGGCGATGCGGTCCCGTCCGTCCCGCCCGCTCTTCCTGATCGATATCGCCGTGCCGCGGGATCTCGATCCGGCCATCGCCGACATTCCGAACGTCTTTCTGTACGACATCGATGATCTCGAAGGGATCGTGGAATCGAATCTGGAACAGCGGCGGAAGGAAGCGGCCAAGATCGAGACGATGATCGCGGCGGAACTGGAAGCATTCCTCTCCTGGTACAAGACGCTCGGCGTCGTTCCGCTCATCCGCGCCTTGCAGGAGAAAGCGGAGAAGATCCACACGGAGACGATGCAAAGCCTGACGAACAAGCTGCCGGATCTGACCGACCACGAGCGCAAGGTGATCCGGAAGCTGACGAAGAGCATCGTCAACCAGATGATGCACGACCCGATTCTCCGCATCAAGGAGATGGCCGGAGACAAAAAGGCCGGCGAAGCGATGGATTGGTTCGTCAGATTGTTTGCGCTCGAAGATGCGATCGGGCAGCAGGAAACGGGGCCGGATTCGAAGACCTCCGATGCGCGCCCGGACGAGCGGCCGGAAGCGGCGGGTCCTGTCCGGAAAGCGGCGGGCCGCCTCGCTGCAGCCACTCCGTGAGGATGCGGCCCGGAGGTGGCATGCCCCATGTACGGCCTGTCGGTTCACGGCCTGTTGGTATTGTATGCCCTGAGCCTTCTGTTTTATTTCTCCGATTTCGTATCATCGAACCGGAAAATGAAACGGATGGGCACAGGGCTCCTTGTGTTCGTATGGGTGCTTCAGACCGGCTATCTGATTTACCGCCTGCTGCAACTGGACAATCCTGCCGGGCTGACGCGGTTCGAGACGCTGTTCTTCTTCGTCTGGCTGCTCGTCACGATCTCGCTGGCCGCAAGCCGGCTTGTCCGGATCGAGCCGTTCGTCTTCGCCGTCAATGTCGTCGGTTTCTCGGTGCTGGCGACGGTGGCGGCGGAAGGCCCGTCCGCCGCGCCGCTCCGGCTGTGGGATGCCGCGCAGTACTTGCTGATCGTGCACATCAGTCTCGCGCTTGCCGCGTACGCGCTGTTCACCGCCGGCGCCGTCCTCTCGCTCATGTATCTGCTGCTGCACCGGCAGCTCAAGAGCCGGAGCTGGAACGCCGTCGTCCGGCGGATGCCCAGCCTGGAGACGATCGACCGGTGCGCGTACGGCGCCGTGCTCGCCGGCACCCCGCTGCTCATTCTGTCGCTCGCGGTGGCCGCGGCGACGCTGCTGGCCGCGCATCGGGCGGAATGGCTCGCCGACTGGAAAGTCATCACGGCGCTGGTGGCGGCGATCGTCTACATCATCTACATAGCCAAGCGGAAGCGCCGGATGGATCCCGGCCTGCTGACGGCGCGGTGGAATCTGTACGCTTTCGGTGTGCTGCTGGCCAATTCGCTCATCGGCGCGGCGTCGCGCTTCCACTCCTGGTCATAGGGCGGTGAGCCGATGTGACGCGGTATTATCCGATCATGCTGCGCCTGGAAGGCGAACAATGCCTGGTCGTCGGCGGCGGCCCCGTGGCGGAACGCCGGACGCGCGGCCTGCTCGATGCGGGCGCCGCCGTGCGGGTCGTCGCGCCCGCCGCGACGGAAGGGTTGGAGCGGCTGGCAAGCGAGGGGTATATCACCTGGGTCCGACGGGAATACCGGGACGAGGATCTCGACGGCGTCCGGCTCTGCTTCGCGGCAGCGGATCGTGAAGTGAATCACAGGGTTGCCGAAGAAGCGATGCGCCGCGGCATTCTCGTGAACGCGGCGGACGACCGGGAGGCCGGGTCGTTCGCGGCGCCGGCCGTCGTCCGCAGGGGACGGCTCGTGCTTGCCGTCACCGCGTCGGGCGCCAGCCCGGCGCTGGCGGGCGCGATCGCGCGCGAGCTGGCGGAGCGGTACGGCGAATCCTGGGCCGATTATGCCGAATGGCTGCATCGGCTTCGTGAAGCGGCCCGCGCCGCGGTGCCCGACGCGCGCGAGCGGAGGCGCGTGCTGCGCGCCGCGCTGGATGTGCCGGAAGCGGAGTGGCGCCGCGATCTTGCGGAAGTGGATCTGGCCGCGCGCATCCGGGAGCTTAAGGAGCGGCCGGTTTCTCCGGCGGCGGAAGACGGAATGGACGGAACAGACGGGGAGTGACTTTGGTGGCGGGAGTTCGAACAATCGTCGTGGGCACGAGACAGAGTGCCCTGGCGCTTACACAGACGGGACAGGTGATCGCGGATCTTGCGCGGCTGGCGCGGGAGCTCGGTCTGCCGTTTCGATTCGAGACGCGCCGAATCGTGACGAAGGGCGACCGGATTCTGGACGTGACGCTGTCGAAAGTCGGCGGCAAGGGGCTGTTCGTGAAGGAGATCGAGCAGGAACTGCTCGACGGCGGCATCGATATAGCCGTCCACAGCATGAAGGACGTGCCGCATACACTGGAAGACGGTCTGGTCATCGGCGCCGTGCCGCGCCGCGTCGATCCGCGCGACGCGCTGATCGCCCGCGGGGCGCGCTCCATCACGGAGCTGCCGCACGGCGCGCGAGTCGGCACGAGCAGCCTGCGGCGGGTATGCCAATTGAAGCGGCTTCGCCCGGACCTCAGGCTCGAGCCGGTGCGCGGCAACATCGACACGCGGATCCGGAAGCTCGAGACGGAAGGGCTGGACGCCATTATTCTGGCGATGGCCGGCCTGAAGCGGATGGGCTGGGAAGATCGGGCGACCGCTCCGATACCGGTCGAGGAATGCCTGCCGGCCGTCGGTCAGGGCGCGCTCGGCGTGGAATGCCGCGCCAATGACGAGGAAATGCTTGCCCTGCTGAGCCGCTACAACGACGAGGTGTCTGCCCGGGCGGTGGAGGCGGAGCGCAGCTTCCTCGCCGAGCTGAACGGCGGCTGCCAGGTGCCGATCGGCGCCTACGCCGAGATCGCGGGCGAGGAGATCCGGCTGACCGGCATGGTCGGCACGCCGGACGGCGGCGTGCTGCTGAAAGAGTCGATGACGGGGACGGACGCCCGAAGTCTCGGCACGGAGCTGGCGCGCAGGCTGATCGGCCTTGGCGCCGACCGTATACTCGCGGATGTGAGGTGACCGGGGGCTTGAGCAAGGGGAAAGTGTATCTGGTCGGAGCCGGACCCGGTGATCCGAAGCTGATCACGCTGCGCGGGCTCGAATGCATCCGGATGTGCGACGTGATCGTCTACGACCGGCTGGCCAGTCCGCGGCTGCTCATGCATGTGAAACCGGGGGCGGAACGGATCTATGTGGGCAAGCTGCCGGACCGCCATACGATGAAGCAGGAGGAGATCAACCGGATCCTGGTGGAGCAGGCGCTTCAGGGCAAAATCGTCACCCGGCTGAAAGGCGGCGATCCGACCGTTTTCGGCCGCGGCGGCGAAGAAGCGGAAGCGCTCCGCCGGGAGGGCATCGAGTTCGAGATCGTGCCGGGGGTTACGTCCGCGATCGCGGTGCCGGCCTATGCGGGCATTCCGGTCACCCATCGGGATCTGGCGTCTTCGGTGTCGATCATCACCGGGCACGAAAATCCGGAGAAGCTGGACGAGCTGATCCAGTGGGACCGGGTGACGAACGCAACGGGCACGCTCGTCTTCCTGATGGGCGTCGCGCGGATCGGCCACATTGCGCGGCAACTCATCCGGCACGGACGTCCGCCGGGCACGCCGATCGCCCTCATCCGCTGGGGCACGACGGCCAACCAGCGAACGCTCGTCGGCACGCTGGCCGACATCGAGGATAAGGTGAAGGCGGCCGGATTCGAGCCGCCGGCCGTCATCGTCGTCGGCGACGTCGTCCGGCAGCGCGACAAGCTGATGTGGTACGAGAAGCGGCCGCTGTTCGGCGCACGCGTCCTCGTCACGCGGGCGCAGGCGCAGGCGGGCACGCTGTCGCAGCGGATCGAGGAGCTCGGCGGCGAACCGATCGAGTATCCGGCCATCGAGACGCGCATGCCCGAAGGCGCGGCGGCCGAAGCGGCGATCGGGGAAGCGCTGGCGGCGGCGGAGACGTACGACCATCTGATCTTCACGAGCGTGAACGGTGTGCGCTTTTTTCTCGAATGGCTCCGCCGGTTCGGGCAGGATATCCGCCGGTTCCACCGGGCCCGCATCGCCGCCGTCGGCCCGAAGACGGCCGAAGCGCTGCGCGAGATCGGCCTCGCCCCGGCCGCGCTGCCCGAAACGTTCCACGCCGAAGGCTTGCTGGACAGCATGCGTGGGACTGTGCGGCCGGGACAGCGGGCGCTCCTGCCGCGCGGGGATCTGGCGCGCAAGTCGCTGCCGGAAGCGCTGCGCGGGCTGGGCGTCACGCCCGTCGAGATCGACGTGTACGAGACGGTGCCGGCCGGCGGCGGGGAGGACATCCTCGACCTGCTGCGCGAAGGCGGCATCCATATCGTCACGTTCACCAGCGCGTCGACGGTGCGCAATCTGATCGGGCGGCTGCGAAACGCGGGCGTCGGCGATCCCGCAGCGCTGCTCGGCCGCACGGCCGTGGCGTCGATCGGCCCGCTTACGTCGGCGGCCGCGCGGGAAGCGGGGCTGACCGTCGCGATCGAGCCGCCGGAGTCGACGATCGACGCGCTCACCGCCGCGATTGCGGCCTATTGGGCGGAACGCCGGCCGGTCTGATGACGGACAGTCTGCATTCAAAAGCTGAAGACCGCCCGGAACACTCATAAAGCTGGAGGAATGATTCGATGAGCTATCCGCTGATCCGGCACCGCCGTCTCCGCCGCACCGCCGCGCTGCGCGAGCTGGTCCGGGAGACGGTGCTGACCGCCGCTGACTTCATGTATCCGATATTCGTCACGCATGGCCGGAACGTGCGCGAAGAAGTGAAATCGATGCCGGGCGTGTTCAACTTCTCGATCGACCGGCTCGGCGAAGAGATCGAACGGGTCAGAGAAGCCGGCGTGAAGTCGATCATGCTGTTCGGCATCCCCGAGCACAAGGACGAGATCGGCTCGTCGGCCTACGATCCGAACGGCATCGTGCAGGAAGCGATCCGGGAAGTGAAGCGGCTCGCCCCCGATCTCGTCGTCGCCGCCGACACCTGCCTGTGCGAATATACCGACCACGGCCATTGCGGCATCGTGCGCAGAACCCCTTCGGGCGGTGCGGACGTCGCCAACGACGAATCGCTCGAGCTGCTGGCGAAGACGGCTGTGTCGCAGGCGGATGCCGGCGCCGACATCATCGCGCCGTCGAACATGATGGACGGGTTCGTCTCCGCGATCCGCGGGGCGCTGGATGCCGCCGGGCACGAATCGGTGCCGATTCTGTCCTATTCGGTGAAATACGCGTCGGCCTATTACGGCCCGTTCCGCGACGCCGCCCAATCGGCGCCGCAGTTCGGCGACCGGAAGACGTACCAGATGGATCCGGCCAATGTCCGCGAAGCGCTGCGCGAGGCGGAGTCGGATGTGCTGGAAGGCGCGGACATGCTGATGGTGAAGCCGGCGCTCGCCTACATGGACGTGATCCGGACGATCAAGGACAACTTCGATCTGCCGCTGGCGGCTTACAACACGAGCGGCGAGTACGCGATGGTGAAGGCGGCGGCGATGAACGGCTGGATCGACGAGCGTGCCGTCGTGCTGGAGACGCTGACCGGCCTGAAGCGCGCCGGCGCGGACCTGATCATCACCTATCACGCGATCGACGCGGCGAACTGGCTCAAGCTTGAATAAAAAAGAAGCTGTGGGCGGTCAGCTCCGCAGCTTCGACAGATCGAGCGTATATTCGTTCGGCGAGAGGCGCAGAATGCCGCGGTCCTCGATGTCACGGATGACTTCGGCGAGTACATTTTTCTGCACGCCGGCCATCTGCGCCAGCTCGTCGTAGTTGAGCGGCATGCGGATTGCGATGAGGTTGCCGCTGCGCTGGCCGTGCCGGTTCGCCAGCAGGATCAGATTCTTGATGACGCGGGTTCGCGAGTCGAGGAACGTCAGGTCGTGCACATGCTGGTTCGTATCCCGCTGCCGCTGGCACAGTCCGGCCATGATGCGCCTGGTAATATCGTAATGGGTGCGCAGCAATTCGTGGAACGGCTGTTCCGCGATGACCAGGACCGACGTAGGCTCCAGCGACGCGGCCGAAGCCGAGCGCGGGCGGCCGTCGATCAGGAACAGCTCGCCGAAGCTGTCGCCGCTCTGGAGAAGGGTAAGATTCTTGAAATGACAGGAGTGACGAAATTGGTCGAAAAAACGCGAGTCCGCAGGGATGAGCATTCCAAGGCCGCCTTCGAGCGGGCAAAGCGGTCGATTCCGGGCGGCGTCAACAGCCCGGTGCGCGCCTTCCGGTCGGTCGGCCTGACGCCGGTGTTCGCAGCGCACGGCTCCGGCAGCCGCATCACGGACATCGACGGCAACACGTACATCGATTATGTCGCTTCGTGGGGACCGCTCATTCTCGGGCATGCCCATCCGGAGGTTGTCGAGGCGATCAAAAAGACGGCGGAAAAAGGAACCAGCTTCGGCATGCCGACGGAACTGGAGACGATGATGGCGGAACTGGTCGTCGAGCGGGTGCCGTCCGTCGATGTCGTGCGGATGGTCAACTCCGGCACCGAGGCGACGATGAGCGCGCTGCGGCTGGCCCGCGGCTACACGAAGCGGAGCAAGATCGTGAAATTTGAAGGTTCCTACCACGGCCACGCGGACAGCCTGCTCATCAAGGCCGGTTCCGGCGTGGCGACGCTCGGCCTGCCGGACAGCCCGGGCGTGCCGGACAGCGTCGCGTCGCATACGATCACGGTGCCCTACAACGACCTGTCCGCCGTCAAGCTCGCGTTCGAACGGTTCGGCGAGGAAATCGCCTGCGTCATCGTCGAGCCGGTCGCCGGCAACATGGGCGTCGTGCCGCCGTTGCCGGGCTTCCTCGAAGGGTTGCGCGAGGTGACGCGGGCATACGGCAGCCTGCTGATCTTCGATGAAGTGATGACCGGTTTCCGCGTCCATTACAATTGCGCCCAGGGGCTGTACGGCGTCGAACCGGATCTGACCTGCTTCGGCAAGGTCATCGGCGGGGGGCTGCCCGTCGGCGCGTACGGCGGCAAGCGGGAGATCATGGAAATGATCGCGCCGAGCGGGCCGATCTATCAGGCGGGCACGCTGTCGGGCAATCCGCTGGCGATGGCGGCCGGCTACACGACGCTCAAGCTGCTGACGCCCGAGACCTACCAGCGTCTGGAGGCGCTGTCCGCGCGTCTGCAGCGCGGTTTCGAGGAGAATGCGGAGCGCCATGGCATCCCGACGACGATCAACCGGGTCGGCTCGATGCTCTGCCCGTTCTTCACCGACAAGACGGTCATCAATTACGAGACGGCGAAGACGTCCGATCTCGACCGGTTCAAGGCGTATTTCGCGTCGATGCTGAACCTCGGCATCAGCATCGCGCCGTCCCAGTTCGAAGGGATGTTCATCTCCGCCGTCCATACGGAGGCGGACATCGATGCGACGGTCGAAGCCCATGACGAAGCGCTGCGCCGCTTGTAATCTTGCCGCCGGCTCCGTGCGGGCTGTGCGGAAGCGGGAGGGATCGCCTTGATCGACCTGGCGCAGGCCCGGCGCGACGGCGAATGGCTGCGCATCCCGCTGCCCGATCCGCGTCCCGAGGGGCTGGCGGATGGAACGCATCCGCACGATGTGCGCCGCCGGCTGATCGCGGACGGCATCCTGCCGGAGAAGTGGCTGAACCGCCTTTTCTCCGTCGGCGGCATCCGGCTGGAGAACGGCATGCTGTCGCTGAAAGCATTTCCTCCCCATGACTGGACCGATCACCCGCTGCTCGCCGGCCGGGGAGAGCCGGCGCGGGCCGAAGTGCTGCATGAGGACGACTGGTGCCTCGTCCTGCTCAAGCCGGCCGGCATGCCTGTCCATCCCGCATATCCGGGCATGGGCGGGACGCTGGACGAAGCGGCCGTCCGGCATGTGCTGCAGGCGGGCGATCCGCTGCCGGTCCGCCATATCCACCGGCTGGATGCGGATACGTCCGGACCGGTACTCTATGCGAAGAACGATCTGGCCCAGCTGCGCCTGGACGAAGCGATGCGGGAGAAGCGGATCGAGCGGCGATACCTCGCGATTGTGCACGGCGCGCCCCGGCCGCGCGCCGGCACGATCGATGCACCGATCGGCAAGGATCGCGGCCGCAGCCCGCGCAGGCGGGTTCAGCCCGGCGGTGACCGCGCCGTGACGCACTACGAGACGGTGAAGGAAGCGGGAGATCTGGCGCTGGTCCGGGTGCGGCTCGAGACGGGAAGGACACACCAGATCCGCGTCCACTTCAGCCATATCGGCCATCCGCTGCTGGGGGATACGCTGTACGGCGCCCCGCCCGATCCCCGTCTCTCCCATCAGGCGCTGCACGGCGAATCGCTCAGCTTCCCGCATCCGTGGACCGGGCGTCCGGTCGTCGTCGAAGCGCCGCGTCCGCGCTGGTTTGAAGATGCGCTGCGCCGCGCCGGCCTGAAAGGGAAAATGCAGGCATGCCCTCCTTCATGCGGCCATATAGATAGATATTGAACGAAGGAACGAATCCGTTCATATCCATGGTTGCGGAAGGAAGGAGGAAGCGACGTGCACGAACCGAGCGGGCTCCGGTTCGACGTCTACGAGCGCGTTCACCTGCCGCAGGATGCGGCGGACATCCGCGAGATCGAAGAAGTCGAACTGACGCCCTGTGTCCAGGCCGAACGCCAGGGAGATCAGGTGGTGCTGCGCGGCAGCCTGCTTCTCGGCGGCGTCTATCTTCCGGACGACGAAAGCCGAAATTCGCGGCAGCTGGAGCATTGGATTCCGGTGGAAATCACTTTGCCGCTGGAACGGGTGAGCAGACTCGAAGATTTGGCCGTTGAAGTGGACAATTTCGACGTCGACGTGTTGGATAAGCGCACGCTCAACGTTACGGGCGTCCTGACGCTGCGGGGCATCGAGGCGGGAGCGTTGGGCAGCCGGCAGCAGACGTACGCATGGGGAGAAGAGCCGTATACGGTGGTTCACCGCCGCGGGCGGGAACTGATCGAAGATGCGGCTCCGGAATCCGCCGGCGAATCCGCGCAACCGGTTGACGAAGCCGAGCCGTCCTTCACAGCAGCGGATGCGGCCCAGGCGCCGGATGAAACGTCCGGGGCGGCGCAACAATTTGCGGAATGGCGGAACGCCGGCGGCGAAGACGCGTTTGCCGCGGAAAGCGCGGACGATGCGGGGCCGGATTCGTCTGTGGAATCGGCGCCATCCGAAGACAGTTTCGCCGGACAGACGGAGCTTCAATCCGAAGCGGTTCAGGCGGCCGGGCCCGTGGAATGGAAAGAATTTGCGGCGCGGGTGCAGGAGAACCTGGCGGCTGATGAAAGTTCCGTACGGGCGAACGAGCCGGAATCGGGATCCGGGCAAGATGCGGAGCCGGACTTGTCCGCCGCCGGTTCCGGGGATGCTTCAGATGCCAGAATCGAGGCCGGTTCCCCCGAAGCGAATGATCTGTCCGCGGCAGACGGCCGGGATGTCTGGCAAGCGGACGCGCAGCCTTTGCAGACGGAGGAGATCGCCGTCACGCCGTCGGCGCAGCTTGGGGAATGGGGCGGAACCGGCGGTCAGCAGCCCGCCGCGCAAGCCGCATCCGGCAAGGTCGACGTGAAAGTCGCGGTCAACGCGAAGCGGGAAAATGAGCCGGCGGGAGCGGAAGGTTCTCCGGGGCTCGGGAAACTGTTTTTCCCGGATCGGCGGGAGGCGCGGTATGAAGCCGGCGTGCGGCCTGCGGAAGAACAGGAACCGGCACAGGAAGCGGCGGATGCGGGGCATCGGCAGTCTTCGTCGGACGAAGTGGATTGGAAGAGCCTGTTCCGCGGCGCCGCCGTGCAGGAATCGTTCCGCACGGTGCGGCTCTGCATCGTGCAGAAGGACGACACGCTCGATGCCATTGCCGGCCGCTATCAGCGGAATCCGCGCGAGATCGCGCTGGCCAACCGGCTGAACGGCACGGAGGTGACGGAAGGCCAGGTGCTTTACATCCCGTAACGGGCTTGGCGGTCAGCGGCGCAGCCTCACGGAGGGAATTCCCCTGCGTGAGGTTTTTTGTTTGCCGGGCCCGCGGCATGTCCCTCTTGTTGACGAAGACGGTTAACATCGTTATGATAGGAAATAATAACTGTTAGCATTACGGGATTCGGCAATCCCGACAGCGAACGACGAAGAAGGGGAATAGCAGCGCGTCTTGCCTTCAGAGAGCGGAACCGTGAGGCTGCGAGGTTCTGCAGGATCGGACGGCTGCGGGTCGCCCCGGAGTCGCCTGTTCGAGCGCCGCGCGCGCCAGGGCAGGCCGGTTGGCAACCGTTACGAGCCGGCAAGTGCCGCCAGCGTCTGGACCGCCGGCGGAATAAAGGTGGTACCACGGAAGCGAAGAGCCTTTCGTCCTTTGTCGGGCGAGAGGTTTTTTTGTTGAACCCCCTGCGCGGAGATTGCCGGATCCATGCCGCATGAGGAGTGAGGTTGAGCATGACGGAAAACAAATCCGCGATCGCGATGCCGACGACGTATGACCCGAAATCGGCGGAGAAGAAATGGTACGATTACTGGATCAAGGGGCGGTATTTCGAAGCGGGACGGCGGAAGGACGCGAAGCCGTTCACGATCGTCATCCCGCCGCCGAACGTGACGGGCATGCTGCATATCGGCCATGCGCTCGACTGCACGCTGCAGGACATCCTGATCCGTACGAAGCGGATGCAAGGCTATGACGCGCTCTGGCTGCCGGGCACCGACCATGCGGGCATCGCGACGCAGACGCGCGTGGAAGCGACGCTGCGCGAGCAAGGGATCAGCCGGTACGATCTCGGCCGGGAGAAGTTTCTCGAGAAGGTCTGGGAATGGAAGGAACATTACGCGAACACGATCCGCGAGCAATGGGCGAAGATGGGCTTCTCCCTCGACTATTCGCGCGAGCGGTTCACGCTGGACGAAGGGCTGTCCCGCGCTGTCCGCGAGGTGTTCGTCCGCCTGTATGAGAAAGGGCTGATCTACCGCGGCAAGCGGATCATCAACTGGGACCCGGCCGCCCGCACGGCGCTGTCCGACATCGAGGTCGTGTACAAGGAAGTGCAGGGCGCGCTGTACCATCTGCGCTATCCGCTCAAGGACGGCAGCGGCCACATTACGGTCGCGACGACCCGTCCGGAGACGATGCTGGGCGATACGGCGGTGGCCGTCCATCCGGACGACGAGCGGTACAAGGACCTGATCGGCAAGACGATCGTGCTGCCGATTATCGGCCGCGAAATTCCGGTCATCGCGGACGAATATGTCGACCGCGAGTTCGGCAGCGGTGCGGTCAAGATTACGCCTGCCCATGACCCGAACGACTTCGAGATCGGGCTTCGCCACGATTTGCCGCAGGTCATCGTCATGGACGAGACCGGCAAGATGAACGAGAATGCCGGGCCGTACCAGGGCCTTGACCGGTCGGAGTGCCGCAAGCGGATCGTCGAGGATCTGAAGGCGCAGGGCGTCCTGATCAAGATCGAGGAGCACGTCCACCAGGTCGGGCATAGCGAGCGGACGGGCGTCGTCGTCGAGCCGTTCCTGTCGACGCAATGGTTCGTGAAGATGAAGCCGCTCGCGGAGCAGGCGATCGCCGTCCAGCGTTCCGAGCGCGGTGTCCGGTTCGTGCCCGAACGGTTCGAGAAGAACTATATGCACTGGATCGAGAATGTGCGCGACTGGTGCATCTCCCGCCAGCTCTGGTGGGGCCATCGCATCCCGGCGTGGTATTGCGACGACTGCGGCGAAATGCATGTGTCCCGCGAAGATCTGACGACCTGTCCGAAGTGCGGCGCATCGCTCCGCCAGGACGAAGACGTGCTGGACACGTGGTTCAGCTCCGCGCTCTGGCCGTTCTCGACGCTCGGCTGGCCGGACGAAACGGAGGACCTGAAGCGCTACTACCCGACGACGGTGCTCGTGACCGGATTCGACATCATCGGTTTCTGGGTGTCGCGGATGATTTTCACGGCGCTGGAGTTTACGGGCGAGCGGCCGTTCGCGGACGTCCTCATCCACGGCCTCGTGCGCGACGCCAACGGCGAGAAGATGTCGAAGTCGAAGGGCAACGGCGTCGACCCGCTTGACGTCATCGAGCGCTACGGCGCGGACGCGATGCGCTACATGCTGTCGACGGGCATCTCGCCCGGCCAGGATCTGCGTTTCCGTTGGGAGCGCGTCGAGCAGGCGCGCAATTTCGCGAACAAGATCTGGAACGCGTCGCGGTTCGCGCTGATGAATCTGGACGGATTCAAGGCTGCGGACATCGATCTGTCCGGCCCGCTCGGCACGGCGGACAAATGGATTATGCACCGGCTGAACGAGACGGTCCGCGACGTCACCCGGCTCATCGACATCTACGAGTTCGGCGAAACCGGAAGAGTGCTCTACAACTTCATCTGGGACGATCTGTGCGACTGGTACATCGAATTCGCGAAGCTGAACCTGTACGGCACGGATGAGGCGGCGAAGCGCGCGACCCAATCGGTGCTGGCCTATGTGCTTGACCGGACGCTCCGGCTCATGCACCCGTTCATGCCGTTCATCACGGAGGAAATCTGGCAGCATCTGCCGCATGAAGGCGAGACGATCACGCTCGCGCCGTGGCCGGTGTACGAGACCGCGTTCGAATCGCCGGACGCGGTGCGCGAGATGAACCTGCTCATGGACATCATCCGCGCCGTCCGCAACATCCGCGCCGAAGTGAACGTGCCGATGAGCAAGAAGGTCGACCTGATCGTGAGCCTCACAGGGAAAGCCGAGCTTGCGATCGCAAAGCGCAACGAGGAGTTCATCCGCCGTTTCTGCGGCACTTCCTCCCTCGAGCTGGGCACGGGGATCCCGGCGCCGGAAAAGGCGATGACCGCGATCGTGACCGGGGCGGAACTGTATCTGCCGCTGGCGGGTCTGATCGATATCGACGCGGAAATTGCGCGGCTTGAGAAAGAGCTGAAGACGCTGAACGCCGAAGTCGAGCGGGTCGAGAAGAAGCTCGCGAACGAAGGTTTCATGGCGAAGGCGCCCGAGAAAGTGATCGAGGAAGAACGGGCGAAGCTGCGCGACTACACCGAGAAGCGGGACCGGACGATCGCCCGCATCGCGGAACTGCGCGGCTGACGGACACACAAGGAGGAGAAGCGGAGAGATGCCCGACATGAGCGAACGGACCGGCGGAGCGTTTGACACCGGGGTTCAGGATGCGGGTCCGTTCCGGACATACGAGGAGGCGCGCGACTGGATCACCGGTCTGACCGCGTTCGGCATCCGTCCCGGACTAGAGCGCATCACCTGGCTGCTCGAGCGGTTTGACCGGCCCGAGCGCCGGCTCAAGTTCATCCATGTGGCCGGAACGAACGGCAAAGGTTCCGTCTGCGCCTATCTGACCAGTGTGCTCCGTGCAGCGGGCTATAATGTGGGGACGTTCACGTCGCCTTATTTGACCCGCTTTACGGATCGGATTACATTCAACGGCCGGGACATTCCCGACGAAGTGCTGGTGCGGCTTGCGAACGAAGTGAAGCCGCATGTCGACGAACTGGCCGAGACCGAGCTCGGATCGCCGACGATGTTCGAAGTGACGACCATGCTCGCGATCCTGTATTTCGCGAAGGTCGCCTACCCCGATTATGTCGTCTGGGAAGCCGGGCTTGGCGGGCGGCTTGACGTGACGAACGTCGTCGTGCCGGTCGCGAGCGTCATCACGAACATCGGCCACGACCATATGGACGTGCTGGGCGATACGTTGGAAGCGATCGCGGCGGAGAAAGCCGGCATCATCAAAGCCGGCGTGCCGGTCGTCAGCGCGGCGTCGCAGCCCGAGGCGATCCGCGTTCTCGCCGAAACGGCGACCGCGAAGAAGAGCACGCTTTATCTGCTCGGGAAGCAGTTCCGCGAAACGCCGCTCGAGTCCGGCGAAGGAACGCAGCGATTCCGGTTCGAGGGGCCGTTCCGCGCGATCGAACCGCTAGAGATCGCGATGCGCGGCGCGCACCAGCGGACGAATGCCGCCGTCGCCGTCATGACGCTTGAGGTGCTGCGGCAGTATTACGCGCTCATCCTCGAGGAGGGCGTGCTCGAGGAAGGCCTGCGCGCGGCCCGATGGCCCGGCCGGCTGGAGCTGGTCCGGGAGGAGCCGCGCATTCTGCTCGACGGCGCGCACAATCCGGAAGGCATGGCCGCGCTCGCGGCGGCCCTCAAGGAATCGTTCCGCTGGCGCAGGCTTCATCTGATGATCGGCGCGCTGGCGAACAAGAATCATATCGACATGCTGCGGCATATACTACCAATAGCGGATTCGCTCATTGTAACCGAACCGGATTTCAAGAAGAAGCTGGACGCAGGCGAACTTGCGCGGATCGCGGCCGGCATCCCCGGCTGTCCAGCCGATGCCGCGGCCGAACCGGATTGGCGCCGGGCGCTCGACATGCTGATCGGACGAACGGGTCCCGAGGATCTGGCCGTCGTATCCGGCTCGCTGTACCTGATTGCAGACGTTCGTTCCTCTCTGCTTCATGATCGCGATATTGAAAAAGGTTGGTGAGACGGCATTTGAGCACGGCGGAACATGTGCATTTCATCGGCATCGGCGGATACGGAATGAGCGCCATCGCCAGGGTGATGCTGGAGAAGGGATACAAGGTGTCGGGTTCGGACGTGGTCCGGCAGGAGCGAACCGACAAGCTCGCGGCGCAGGGCGCCCGTATCTATATCGGGCACAAGCCGGAGCACGTAAGAGGAGCGAACCTGGTCGTCTATTCGACGGCGATCGCGCAGGATGACGTCGAACGGAAGGCCGCCGAGGAGCGGAACATCCCGGTCATCCACCGTTCACAGATGCTGGCGCGCCTTCTGAACGAGGGCAAGGGCGTCGCCGTTGCCGGCGCGCACGGCAAGACGACGACCTCGTCCATGATCGCCCTTGTCATGGAGTCGTGCGGCCTCGATCCGACCTATATCATCGGCGGAGAGATCGTAGGTCTCGACACGAACGCCAAAGCCGGAGGCGGCGAATACGTTGTGGCCGAGGCGGACGAGAGCGACGGATCGTTTCTGCAATATCAACCGCATACGGCGGTCGTCACGAACATTGAACCTGACCATCTGGAGAATTACGACGGCGATTTCGGCAAGCTGAAAGAGGCGTATGTGCAGTTTCTGCGCCAGGTGAAGCCGGAAGGCATGGCCGTCGTTTGCGCCGACGATCCGAATATCCGGGAGCTGTTGCCGCGGCTTGACGGCGCCCGGATCGTCACCTACTCGATCGAACCCGGCCGTGAAGCGGACTACCGGGCGATGGACATCACGCCCGGCGATCGAAAAGTTTCCTTCACGGTGATCCGACGCGGTGAACGGCTCGGACGCGTGGATCTGTCGGTGCCGGGCCGGCATAACGCCGGCAACGCCCTCGCGGCGATCGCCGTCTGCCTCGAAGCGGGCCTCTCGTTCGAGCGCGTCGCTGAGGCGATCCGCCTGTTCCGCGGCGCGAAGCGGCGCTTCCAGGTGATCGGCGAGACGGGCGGCATTCTGCTGATCGACGATTACGCGCATCACCCGACGGAGATCCAGGCGACGATTGCGGCCGCCAAGGCGACGGGCAAACGGATTATCGCGGTCTTCCAGCCGCAGCGCTATACGCGGACGTTTTTCCTGCTCGACGCCTTCAGCCGTTCGTTCGCGGAAGCCGACGAAGTCGTCATCACCGACATCTATTCGCCCGCCGGCGAGAAAGCGATCGAGGGCGTCACCTCGAAACGGCTCGCCGAATTGATCGTGATGAACAGCAATCCGAATACGATCTACCTGCCGACGAAAGAAGACGCGCTCGCCTGGCTGCTCGAACGCGTGGCGCCGGGGGACCTCGTCCTGACGATGGGGGCCGGCGACATCTGGCAGACAGCCGAGCAGCTGGCGCGGGAATTGCACGGCAGATTTGCGACAAGCGGTTGACGGGAAGCGGACAGCCGTTCGCCGGACCCCCACCGGGGTTTCGGCGGACGGTTTTTTTCATGCAAACAGGAATGCAGACACTGGAGCATACCCGCGACATCCTGTAAGATAACGTTGACTTGTCTTTTTCGAAAGGCCATGCAAACTGTCCAAGCGAGGGGAAACGGATGAGAACGATCGGGGAAAAGTTTCGGCAACTGTTTCCGGCGCTGCTCATTGTCGTCGTCCTGGCCACGGGAGGCGGGGCGTTCGCGGCAGGCGCGGACAATGTCTCCTTCAAGGACGTCGGGAACCATTGGGCGAAGAGCGTCATTGAATGGGCGGCTGTGAACGGGATTGCCAACGGGTTCGATGACGGCACGTTTCGCCCCAATCTGAAGATCAGCGAACGCGAATTTCTGGCGCTCGTGCTGCGCGCCTTCCCGGAATATGAAGTTCCGGAGCAAAAGGCGGGCGAGCCGTGGCATGTCCGGTATTATGCGGCGGCGAAGCGGTTGAACTGGCCGGTCGTCGACATGGAGGCGAAGCGGGAATACACTCGCGGCGACGCGGCCCGCATCATCGCGGCGGCGCACGGGAAGCTGCTGACGGTGGACGAGGCGGTCAGGTATTTGCTGGATAACGGACTCGCCAAAGGCAAGACGAGCGCAACGCCGGAAGGCTTCGGCGCCGGCGATCCGCTCACCCGCGCGGAGGCGCTGACGTTCATCTTCAACGTCAAGCACGCGGGAACAAGCGCGAATCAAGGCGGGACGGGCGACGCCGCGGAGACGGCGGCAAGGAACACGGATTTTGCGCTGCGCGGCATCGTCATCGGCGACGGGGAGCAGGCGGTGCTGGCCGCGCTCGGCGAACCGGATCGCCGGGAACCGTCCGAAGCGGGATACACCTGGCTTGTCTACAATGCCGACTATGCCGATTTTGCGCAGATCGGCGTGAGCGGCGGACGGGTGGCGGCGCTGTTCAGCAGCGCGGACGTCTGGGCGCAGCCGGACGGTGTGAAGCCCGGAGCATCCTTGCAGACGGCGGCCGGACATGCGGGGATCTCCCTTGAAACGTTGAAGGAATACGAGGTTTATACGTATGAGAAGAACGGCCTCCGGATCACATTGTACCTGGATCTGCTCACGAGCACGGTGGAAGGCCTGTTGGTGGAACAGGCCGGAAAGGGAAGCGGCGGAACCCGCGCGTCTGCCCCGCGCGAAGAACTGGCGCGCGCTTATGAACGTCAACTGTTGGATCTGACGAATGTGTTTCGCCTGAAACACGGCCTGAACGAATTGGCCTGGCATGACATGGCGGCCAAGGCGGCAAGGCTGCACAGCGAAGACATGGCGGAGCGGGGATACTTCGACCATGTGAACCCGGATGGCGAGAATCCGTGGGACCGGATGGCATCCGCGGGGATCGGGGATTATCGCGCTTACGGGGAGAATATCGCCGCCGGTTATCGCAACGCCTTTGAGGCGCATACCGGCTGGGTCAACTCCTCCGGACACCGAAAGAACCTTTTGCATGAGCGTTTTGAATCGCTCGGTGTCGGCGTCAAGCATAATCCGGACAGCGAATACGGCTGGTACTACACCCAAAACTTCTATACGCCCCGTTAAATCGGGATCAGAACACCGGTTGGCGTCCGTCGGACGGCATTCGGTGTTTTTTTAATGATTGGCAAGGAAATTTCTCCTGGATATCCCAAACGGACCAAGTTATAATAGAACACACGTTCGTGTCCCGTCCGTCAAACTCTCTTTTTTGAGACACATAAATCTCGCATCGGGTTCATAGAGTAGAGCAAGAAGAATCGGACAAGGAGTGCGATACGGATATGAACCCGAAAGCGCGGATAACATATCGGTTCGAACCGGCGAAGCCCGGCGTTGCGGGAAAAGGCGCTGACAGCAACCGGAACGGGGGCCGGCTGGTGCGGGTCCTTCCGGAAGACGATGCCGGCCGGAAAGACGGACAAAGTCCGGCGGACCCGGTCTGGCCGGGGGAACTTCGGTTCGAGACCGATGTCATCCCCTGGAAAAGCCCGTTCCAGGACGATCCCGATGCGCTCGAGCGATTGATACGCGAGACGGACGGGCAGACGATGGAGACGGAGCCGGGCGGCCGGACGGGAGGCGGCGAGACGGAACGCGGCGCAGAAACCGGCCGAATCCGTCCCGTGCCGGAGCGGAAGCCGGAAGCGGACGACGCGGTGCCGTTACACGAACCGGCAGCCGGCGGCGTTGCGCGGACCGGCGGACATCCGGCGGACGCAAACGGCGGCATGTTGCTGAATGATTGGGAGGCGCTGATTGCCGGAGAAGACGATGCGCCGGCGGGCTATGTTGCGCCGCGCCGCAGGCCGCCCGCGCCTTCCTGGACGCGGGTGATCGCCACCGTTGCCGGAGCGGTGCTGACGGGCGCGTTGTTCGGCTATCTGGTCATGTCGCTACTGGTCTGGCAGCCGGGGGCGCCTGAGCAAGAGGAGACCGGAATTCCGCCGGATGAAGAGGCGAACATCGGCTTGCCGGCTTACGGCGTTGTTCCGGAGGAGGCCGGGGATTCGCCGGATGTTTCCGGAAGTCCGGCTGTTTCCCAAGTTCCCGCCGTCCGGTATTATGTGCTGCAATACGGCGTGTTCTCGACCGAAGCGGGGCTTGCCGAAGCGCTGGCGCAGCTGCAGAAGGCCGGCTATGCCGCCGCAGCCGACACGGCGGACGGCTTCCGCGCTTACGCGGGCATCGCGGAAAGCCGGGAAGCGGCGGAAGCGCTGGCGGCGAAGCTCGGCGGCGTCGAGCTGTATGTCCGGCCGCTCGAGGTGCCGGCGACCGATCCGGCAGCGCTTGAGGGGCAGCCGGGCAGCGCGGCCGAATTCATGCTCCGGACGAACGACCTGATGCGGACGATGAGCGGGCTGTCGGCCAGCCTGCTGGCTGCCGGCGGGACAAATCCGATTCCTTCGGAAGCCTGGGACGATTGGCAGACGTCTCACCGAAGCTGGACGGAGGCGGCGGAAGCGGTTCGGAAAGAAGTCCCGGCAGAGAGCGGACCCGGCAGAATCTCGGATGCGCTTCGCAAGGCGGCCGAGGCGTTCGCCGCATATCGCGGAAAGCCTGCGCCCGAATATCTGTGGGACGCGCAGTCCGCGCTGATGGAAGCGGCGATCGCCCAGCGGGACTGGATGCGGTCGACCGGCGCATTGTAAACGCAAGGAGCGCCGCGTATAATATAGAACGAGTGTCAGAATTGGGCGAAGGACGATCGGGGATGAAGAATAATCGCTGGCTGCTGGTGCTTTTTGTCGTCATCGGGCTCGTGGCGGGAGCGCTTGTCGCGAAATGGCTGGAACAGGTTCCCGCGCTGGATTTCCTGACCGACTCGGTTCCGATTGTCTGGTCGCCGGCGGCGGATTTGATCGTCGTCGCGTTTGATTTGACGGTCAGACTCAACATCAGCCTGCTCAGCATCATCAGCGTCGTCCTGGCAATCTGGCTCTATCGCAGAATGTAGATCCCGCGTCTTGCGGCGCGGGACGGAAGGAAGTCCGTATGTCGAAAGATGGGTCTTACGTCGGACAAGCCGTTCAGGCGCTCGTGCTGGGGTCGACTTCGCCGCGCCGGCGGGAACTTGTGCAGCTGCTGGGCCTCCGCACTCCGGTCCGCTTCGAGGCGTCCGACGCGGATGAATCGATACCGCCGGGGCTTGCGCCGGCGGAAGCGGCGCAGCGGCTGGCGCTGAACAAGGCGGTCAGCGTCCGGGATCGGCTGGGCGCGGAGGCGGCGGGAACCGTCATTGTCGGCGCCGATACGATCGTCGTGCTGGACGGCGACATTCTCGGCAAGCCGCGAGACGCCGCGGACGCGCGCCGGATGCTCGGCATGCTGCAGGGCCGTGCGCATGAAGTTATCACCGGCGTGGCCGTCCTGAACGGAACGTCGGGAGAATCAAAGACCGCCGGCAGCATCACCCGGGTCGTCATGAAGCCGCTTGATGAGGACCGGATCGCACGGTACGTCGCGACCGGCGAGCCGCTCGACAAAGCCGGGGGCTATGACACCACAATGCACCTTGGAGACATTGGTCAGTATCGTGTCATATCTAAGTCGCCAAGCGGAGAGCCGGAAATAATTGTTGGTCACACCGTCAGTAAGGTAACTTTTAGACCGATGAGCGATGAAGAGATTTGGGCGTATGTAAAAACTGGTGATCCTTTAGATAAGGCGGGCGCGTACGGTGTACAGGGGATTGGCTCGGTATTTATTGAAAAAATCGAAGGAGATTTTTACAGTATTATGGGGCTTCCCTTGAACCTTCTTTATCAGATGTTGTTAATGTTTGGAATCAGCTTATTTAATCAATCATAGTTGAGTTGAATATTTTTCGTTTCTTTCGAAGGCGCCTATAATTGGCGCCTTATTTGTTGTTTCCTTATATGCTCAACCCAATGTTCCTTGATTAGGTCTTTTGTCCAAAACATAAATTAAAAAGAAGCATAAATTATTCCAAGACTTATGCATAGTAGAGGTGGGATTATTGAAGAAAAAGCATAGATTAAAGTGTAAATTTTTTAAACCTACAAAGCGTAGAAAGAGAAGAGGCAGAAAAAAAGTAATATACAAAATTAATTGTGTAATAAAGCGTTTAAATATTATTTGCCCAAAACAACCTTTTATTGGTGTTAAACCAAAAGTAAGAAGATATTTTTTTGTTGCACCCCATGACATTAATTTATCAGGAGAAAAAATAGTTTTGTTTCCCAATCAGTTTGTTGATGATAAAGGCGAAACCGTTGCCAAGTTTATTGACTTTGGTCAAGAAGGTTACTTCAATTTGTACGTTAACGGAGCATTGCAAGAGGGCAAGTTATATCACGTAAATTCCGATGCGTTAACTATTATATCGACAGGGCAAACGATTTACAAAGGAACCCCCATTATACTTGAATCAATCGGATTTATCATATCGAGAAAAAAATAGGTATATTCACTTGAAGATTAGCCCTGACGTTCATCTTCATTCAGAATATGATTTTATTGTATTACATTTTATGAGGAGGTTTGTTATCATGGCACTACAACTTATGAAGTTACTTGTTACGGCAACAACGACAGTTGAAACGGTTCCATCGCCACAAAAGTTTTTCTATGTAACAACTGGTGAAACCGCGGCGGGTGCAACATTGACGATTGATACTGCCGATTTTTTCGATGATACCGGGGCAGCAGCAACTGATCTTCCTGCATTGGCGACAAACAATAGTATGTATAATGTTTACATTAACGGTGTGTTGCAAATGCAGGGGATTTCAACCTATACTCCCGGAGCCACTACAGTAGGTTCATTGGTGATTAATGTACCCGCAGGAGGAGAACCTATTTTGGCGGGTTCGCCGATTGTATTAGAAGTAATAAATTATGTTCCAACTTCTACGACCACGGTAAACACGTGATCTAATTAATAGATGAGAAAAAACGATAGTGAAGTTCGGAAAGTCCGGAGTCATTCCCGGACTTTTTTGCGTTTGGCAGCGCATCGTGCTAACTGGTGGGAAGAATTGGCTGACGGAGTCGGATAACTTTGTAACTCAACTTTCGCAGAGAGAAAATGGCGCTAATTCCTTGGGATGATGGGGTTTTAGCTCGTTTGGTTCCAGGCTTGACGAAATGAAAAACACCTCTCTGTTTGGTATAATTGGAATTGCCAAGATC
>NZ_QEWA01000051.1:0-51552 GCF_003390775.1 Thermobacillus sp.
AAGTGCTGCATAGGAGCCTCCTCCTTTGAGGGTGTTTTTTTGCCAAATTCCACTCTACCAAAGGAGAGGCTCTCTTTCTATGTCCGCTTTTTCCAATCTTTACCCCAACGCTAATTTTACTCTAACGCCCGCGGGTCACTTTTTCGCCGGATGAAGGCCAATAATCAACTTCGCTTGCATTAAATTGACAGAGTTCGACGGCGGATTTCGATTTATCCTCGTCCTCTTGAACCATGGGAAATAGGCTTATGGTTTGATTTGGTGCGCTGAACGGATTTGATAGAATGTCGTTGCAAGTTAATTAAGTAAATTAATGGCACACAAAGAAATGAAAGGAGAGAACCGCATGCTCAAGCGCGTCACGACGGAACAGGATCTGGCGTACTACAACTTCATCTGGATGACCGCATGGCGAGAGAAGGGATATGATTTCGAATTTTCGCCGGTCGTGCTGGAGCGCTGGCTCGTCCTGACGCCCGAAGGCCAGCCTGTCGGCACCGCCGAATTCAAGCCGTTCCTGCCGGGGGTCAGCGCCTTCGAAACGGTCGCGGACATGGGCCGGATGCCAGCGATCGCCGGCAGGTGGCGGAGATCGATAAGTACGCGGCGCTTCCGGAACACCGCGGCAAATATGTCGACGATCTCGTGGCGGCCGCCGTCCTGGTCGCCAGGGAGCACGGCATTCGCTGGTTCGTCACGCTGCTCGAGCCGCTGTTCTGCCGCGCGATCAAGATTTTGTACCATCCCCCGATGACCCCACTCGGACCGAAAACATTCTACAAAGGAGACGATGTCATCCCTGTCGTCATGGACGTGCGGGATGTGGTGGCGCATCCGGAAAAGTACAACATCAAGCTGCGGCCGGTGCTGGCCGCCGTGGGCGACGCCTGTTGAGCTGGTTGCGGAAGCGAAGGAGGGCATTTGACGTCGCAAGCAAAAAAGATCGGCCGCCGGCGCGGAAGCCTGGCGGCCGATTGGCTTGTATGGTTCTAGACCCGCACGCCGCCGGCGGCGAGCAGGTCGCGCACGGCGACGCTGACCATGATGAGTCCGGCAACCGGCGGAACGAAGGCATTGCTCGCCGGCGGCTGCTGCGCCTTGCGGATGTTCGGCGCGTTCTCCGGCACAATCTTCTCCGTCACGTCGCGGCGCGGCTTGATCGGCGGCTCGGTCGAGAAGACGACCTTGACGCCTTTGCGGATGCCGGCTTCCCGCAGTTTCGTGCGGATGACGCGCGCCATCGGGTCCATGTGGGTCTTCGAGATGTCCGAAACCTGGAACTTCGTCGGATCCATCCGGTTCGCTGCGCCCATGCTCGAGATGATCGGAATGTTCCGCTTCAGGCACTCCTTGATCAGCAGGATCTTGTAGGTGATCGTGTCCGAGCAATCCAGCACGTAATCGAGATCGTACTTGAACAGTTCTTCGCTCGTCTCTTCCGTGTAGAACATCCGCAGCGCAATCGCGTCGCACTCCGGATTGATCTGCTTGATCCGGTCGCGCATCAGCTCCGCCTTCGGCTGCCCGATCGTTGTCGTCAGGGCGTGCACCTGACGATTCACGTTCGTGATGTCGACGACGTCCTTGTCGATCATGATGATCCGGCCGACTCCCGTGCGCGCCAGCGCCTCGACGGCGATCGAGCCGACGCCGCCGACGCCGAGCACGGCGACCGTGCTCCGCTTCATCACCTCGAGCCCTTCCGGTCCGATGGCCAGTTCGGTTCGCGAAAACTGGTGAAGCATATACGGCGACGTCCTCCCTTACTCGGCCTGCGGCTGCAGCTCTTGCTGCTGCCCGGATTGCTGCGGCTGTTGCGGCTTCGCGCCCGGCTTCGGCACCGTGCGGATGTGCAGCTCCGCAAGCTGCTCGCGCTCGACGCGCGACGGCGCGTCCATCATCGGATCGGAAGCGTTCGCCGTCTTCGGAAACGCGATCGTCTCGCGCAGGTTCGTCCGGCCCGCCAGCAGCATAATCAGCCGGTCGAAGCCGAACGCGATGCCGCCGTGCGGCGGCGTACCGTATTCGAACGCGTCGAGCAGGAAGCCGAACTTCTCGCGCGCCTGCTCCATCGTGAAGCCGAGCGCCTTGAACATTTTCTCCTGCACGTCCCGCTTGTAGATCCGCATCGAACCGCCGCCGACTTCATAGCCGTTCAACACGAGGTCGTAGGCTTGCGCGCGGATCGCGCCGGGATCGCTGTCGAACAGATGCAGATCCTCGTCCCTCGGCCGCGTGAACGGATGGTGCTCCGCCACGTAACGCTTCGCTTCCTCATCCCACGAGAGCAGCGGGAAATCGACGATCCAGGCGAATTTGAACACGGAATCGTCGATCAGGCCGAGCTGCCGGCCGACCTTCAGGCGCAGATTGCCGAGCACGTCGCAGACGATCTTCTTCTTGTCGGCGGAGAACAGGAGCAGGTCCCCTTCCTCCACGCCGAGCCGCTCCGTGAGCGCCGCGATTTCTTCCGGTTTGAAAAATTTCACGATCGGACCGCGCCATTCGCCATCCTTCACCGTGACCCAGGCCAGCCCCTTGCCGCCGTAGCGTTCGGCGAACGGCTTCAGATCGTCGAGCTCCTTGCGGCTCCAGTTCGCGCAGCCCTTCGCGTTCAGCACCCGGACGACGCCGCCCTGCGCGGCCACTGAAGCGAACACCTGCACGTCGCTGCCCTTCGCAATGTCCGTAATGTCGACGATCTCGAGGCCGAAGCGGAGATCCGGCTTGTCGGAGCCGTATTTGTCCATCGCCTCCTGATAGGAGAGGCGCTGGAACGGACGCGGGATATCGACGTCGATCGTCTCCTTGAACAGCTTGACGACCAGCTCCTCCATCATCTCGAGCAACTCGTCGCGCGACAGGAACGACGTCTCGATGTCAACCTGGGTGAATTCCGGCTGACGGTCCGCACGCAGGTCCTCGTCGCGGAAGCAGCGCGCGATCTGATAGTACCGCTCGAGCCCGCCGACCATGAGCAGCTGCTTGTAGATCTGCGGCGACTGCGGCAGCGCATAGAATTCTTCCGGATGCAGACGGCTCGGCACGAGATAGTCGCGCGCCCCTTCCGGCGTGCTCTTCGTCAGGATCGGCGTCTCGATCTCGATGAAGCCGTTCTCGTCCAGAAAATCGCGGAACACCTTGGCCGCTTTCGAACGGAGCATCAGCGTCTTCTGCATTTCCGGCCGGCGCAGATCGAGATAGCGGTATTTCAGCCGCACCGATTCGTCGACGTCGATGCCGTCCTCGATCGGGAACGGCGGCGTCTTCGCCGGGTTCAAAATTTCGACGTGCTTCACGCGCACCTCGATCTCGCCCGTCGGAATGTTCGGGTTGTACGTCTCGGGATCGCGGTGCACCACTTCGCCCCGCACGGTGAGCACATACTCGCTGCGCGCGCGGTCTGCGATTTCATGCGCTTCCTTCGAGAAAGCGGGGTTGAACACGATCTGCACGATGCCGGTCCGGTCGCGCAGGTCGATGAACAGGACGCCGCCGAGGTCGCGGTAGCGCTGCACCCAGCCGCTGAGCGTCACCTCTTTGCCAACGTCCGCTTTCGTCAGCGTGCCGCATTGATGGGTTCTGAGCGTCATTTTTCTTCGACTCCCTTTGCTTGTTTTTGATGGGTTGACCCGTCTTGCGACGGTCGGACTTACCCTTGTTCGCGAATCGCTGCCGCCAGCTCGTCAAGCTTCACGAAGCGCTGGTCGCCGCTCGCCATTTCCTTCAGCGTGATCTCGCCGCGCGCCAGCTCGTCGTCGCCGAGGATGGCCGCGAACCGCGCGTTCAGCCGGTCCGCCGCCTTGAGCTGCGCCTTCATCTTGCGGCCGGCGTAGTCGCGCTCCGCCTTGAGCCCCGCCTGGCGCAGCGCGTGCAGCAGCCGGACCGTCTCCCGCTCCGCCGCTTCGCCGAGCCCGATGAGATAGACATCGATCGTCTCACCGGCCGCTTCCTGCTGCTGCTCGAGCAGCAGCACGGTCCGCTCCAGCCCGATGCCGAGGCCGACGCCCGGCTGGTCGGGACCGCCGATCTCCCGCACGAGGCCATTGTAACGACCGCCGCCGCCGATCGTGTCGATTGCGCCGATCCCTTCCGCTTTGTACTCGAAGGCGGTGTGCGTGTAGTAGTCGAGGCCGCGGACGAGCCGGTGATTGATCGCGAAGGGAATGTCCATGGCCGTGAGGAACTGCTGCACCTTCTCGAAATGCGTCCGGCACTCCTCGTCCAGACTGTCGAGGATCGACGGCGCCCCGCCGAACTTGTCCTGGTCGACCTTGCAGTCGAGCACGCGCAGCGGGTTGCGTTCCATCCGCTTGCGGCAGTCTTCGCAGAGCTGGTCCTTGAGCGGCTCGAGGAATTCGAGCAGTCTGCCGCGGAACGCCGCGCGGACGGCCGGCGTGCCGACGGAGTTGATCTCGACGCGCACTCCGGACAGGCCGATCTCGCGGTAGAACATCGCGCCGAGCGCGATCACTTCCGCGTCCAGCGCCGGATCGACGGACCCGATCGCTTCTACGCCGAACTGGTGGAACTGGCGGTATCGCCCCGCCTGCGCCCGCTCATAGCGGAACATCGGACCGATGTAGTACAGCTTCGCCGGGTCCGGCTCGCCGTACAGCTTGTTCTCGACATAGGCGCGCACGACGCCGGCCGTCCCTTCCGGCCGCAGCGTCACGCTCCGTCCGCCGCGGTCTTCGAAGGTGTACATCTCTTTCTCGACGATATCGGTCGTCTCGCCGACGCCCCGCCGGAACAGTTCGGTCATCTCGAAGATCGGCGTGCGGATTTCGCGGTAGTTAAACCGGCGGCACAGATTGCGCGCCGCTTCCTCGACGCGCTGCCAGATCGCCGCGCTGCCGGGCAGAATGTCCTGCGTTCCCGGCGGCCGTTGAAATGCCATAGGATCACCCCGTCTGTCAGTACTGATTTCAAGATCGATTGTCCAGGCTCCCCGTCCATCAAAAAAAGGCCCCCGTCCCGTCAGGGACGAGAGCCTCCGCTCCCGTGGTGCCACCCAGTTTCCAAGTGCGTGCGCATGCCTGCATTCCCGCTGCCCATGCGCGCTCAATGCGCCGCATGGCTCGCCGAACCCGCAGATCGCACTTGCTCGTTGCCTCCGGTTAACGCCCGGCCGCGTTCCGCACTACTGGGCGCCGCTGCACGGATGCACGGGCCGTTCGCACGGAAATCTCGGGGAGGTCTTTCATCCGGTCGTCAACAGGCGGCTTGCAGCCGACGGCCGCCCTCTCTGCGGATGCGGTTCCGGATTACTCTTTCCCGTCATCGATTCTGGTCATGTCAGAGATCATTGCTCCTAATTGTAATATGCGCGTTTTCCCCTGTCAACCGAGCGCCGGCCATTAACGGCATTTCGAGCCGTTAATGGTTGCGAGGGCATGTCGACACGGCCTGTTAACGGCACCAAGTGCCGTTATTTGAACGGAGCAACCGCCGCGCACGCCCGATGTCGGCCAATAACGGCATCTGGTGCCGTTATTGCTCGCCCGAGTATGCCTGCGGGACCAATTAACGGCATTTCGTGCTGTTATGTCAAAATAAGCCACCTGCGCAACTATTTAACGACACTCCATTTCGTTAGCCGCTCCGGTCGGACAAAGCGGACAAACGATACCGAGCCCCGTGCCCCACGATCCCAAGCCGAGCCCGTGCCCACGATTACAAAGCCGCGATCCCGCCCCGCACCCGCTTCCGCCTTCCGGATTCGCGCCCGACAAAAAGAAAGAAGCCTGCAACAGCGTTGCAGGCTGAAAGGGTTGCTCTATCAATAAAGGGGGTCAAGTCTCATTATAGGCGCGCAAGGTTAAAGGAATATGTGAAAAAGATTACAATTGTATTACAAAGCAGCAAAGCAGCGGACGCGGCGCGGAAGCCGCGGGTCAAACCGACGCCGCTCCGGCGCGGAACACCCGGTCCAGCGCTTCGATCTTCGTCTCCGCGGCGCGCTCCCAGGATTCGATGTACGCCTTCGGCTCCTTCGGATTCGCATGCCGCGTAATCTCGCCCGTCACCGGATCGATGAACTTGCTCGTCGCGCCGCAGCCGATGCCGATGATCGACTGCATTTCCTCCATCATCAGGATGTTGTAGAGGCTCTCCGCGCCCGGCTTCGCGTACCCGACGTTCTCCTGGTTGCCGAGGATGTTTTTCTGCCGGTACAAATAGTACGGGACATACCCGTGCGCCTCGGTCCACTCCATCGCCATCGCCGTCATCTGCACAATGTCTTCCCGGCCCGCGACGCGGTACTTGCCGTCTCCCTTGTGCCGCGTCATTTCCGACGCCCGCTTGAACGAAAGCGTGTGCACTGTCAGCGACTCCGGCATCAGCTTCTCCGTCTCGGCCAGCGAATACGCGAATTCCTCCGGTCCTTCGCCCGGCAGACCGATGATCAAATCCATGTTGATGTTGTTCATGCCGTGCTTCCGCGCCAGCTGGAACTTCTCGATTGTCTCCTCGACGGTGTGCCAGCGGCCGATCCGGTCGAGCGTCGCCTGCGTGTACGACTGCGGGTTGATGCTGATCCGGCCGATCTTCCACTTTCGCAGCACCTCGAGCTTCTCCGGCGTAATCGTGTCCGGCCGGCCCGCCTCGACGGTGATCTCCCGCACCCGGTCGATGCCCGGAATTGCGTCGTACATCAGCGCGTAGAGCGCGTCCATCTCCTCCGCGGAGATGCTGGTCGGCGTGCCGCCGCCGTAGTAGATCGTCGTGACGCCCACGCCGCTCCGTTTCAGCCAATCGCCGATCGCCCGCATCTCTTCATGCAGCCCGTAAAGAAAACCGTCCACCGACCCCTGCCGACCGTTAATGTCGTAAGCGGGAAACGTGCAGTAGGCGCATTTCGTCGGACAGAACGGTATGCCGATGTACAGGCTGACTTCGTGGCCCAGATGATACAGATCGGGAATGACGGCGAGCTGCCGGTCCACGATCCGCTCCATGAGCGCGATCTTTCCGTCGTTGATCCGATACAGATCGCGCAGTTCCCGCCGGGTCTCCTCGCGGCTGATCCCGCGCAGGTTCCGGTCGTGCAGCAGCTTCGTGGGCCGCACGCCGGTCAGGATGCCCCACGGCTGCACGATCCCCGTGCGGCGCTCGAGCGCGTCCAGCAGCGCGGCTCCCGCCGCCTGCCGGCGGACGGCCCGGCGCTCTTCGTTCGATGCGCCGTCCGGCACCGCGCGAACCTGCTCCGCCTCGATCGGAGCACCGCCTCCCGCTTCCGTCAGAACGGCCCGGGCCCGCACGCCGCCGTCCAGATCTTCAACGCCCACGGCGATCGTCCATTCCGCGTCCGCCGCGTCACCCGGGCCGGCCGTGACGGCCGCATCCTCGTCGAACAGCGCCGCGATGTTCGCCAGCGACCGCTCAAACGCCATCTCTTCGATTCGAATGTGTATCCGCATTCCGCTCTCCCCTCATGGATCCGCCGCGTCAGGGTTCCGCCGCTCCGCTCCTTCCGCGGACGGGCGCCGTCCGGATGTCCGGATGCCGCCCGTGGATCCCGTCCTCCTGGCCGAGCACGGCGGCCGCTTCCCGCCGTTCCGCGCCCGGCAGCATGGCAGAGGCGCGCGCCATCTGCCATTGCGTCGGCGATTGCCGCACTGCCGCCCAGCTCCTTCCTCAGAACGTGGCTTGCCAGCAGCCCGTGTCCGCTAGTATGGCCCGTCCGGCGGCAGTTTAACCCGGCGCACCCGGCGCCCCGCACGACGGCGCGTCTTCCGCCCGCCGTCTTCAGCGCACCCGGTCCCGGGTGTCCAATATGAGCGTCACCGGTCCGTCATTGACGAGACGAACCTCCATCATGGCGCCGAACCGTCCGGTCTCGACGGCGAGCCCCTGCTCCCGCAGATACGCGTTCAGCATCTCGTAGAGCGGCTCGGCCTGTTCGGGCCTTGCGGCCTCCATGAAGTTCGGACGCTTGCCCTTGCGGCAATCGCCGTACAGCGTGAACTGCGAGACGGACAAGATGCTTCCCCCGGTATCGAGGACGGAAAGATTCATCTTCCCGGCATCATCCTCGAAAATGCGGAGGCCCGCGATCTTGTCCGCCATCCATTTCGCGTCCGCTTCCGTATCGTCATGCGTCACGCCGACGAGCAGCAGAAGCCCCCGGCCGATCTCGCCGACGGTCTCGCCGCCGACGGCGACGGATGCGGAAGAGACGCGCTGCACCACAATTCTCATGCCTTTTGCTCCAGCCTTTCGTAACGGTCACTGCATGATCCGCTGCACGGAAAAAATGTCGCGCACCCGCTTGATTTTGTCCACCACGGACTGCAGATGCTCGATGTTGCGGATCAGAATGGTCATATGAATCAGCGCCAGCTTGTTCTTGTCCGAGCGGCCCGACACGGCCGCGATGTTCGTCTTGCTCTCCGCCACGACGGACAGCACCTCGTTCAGCAGCCCCTTGCGGTCATGGCCGCGGATCTCGATGTCGACCGCGTAGTTCGCGTCGACCGACTGCTCCCATTCCACCTCGATGACGCGCGCCGCCTCTTCGCCGCTCTCCTGCGAGGGCAGGTTGTTGCAGTTCGACCGGTGGACCGATACGCCGCGGCCGCGCGTGATGTACCCGACGATCTCGTCGCCCGGCACCGGGTTGCAGCAGCGCGCAAACCGGACGAGCAGGTTGTCGACGCCTTTGACCCGGATGCCCTGGGCCGATCGCCTCCGCTGACCGACCGCCGCGGACGCGGGGGGCCTCACTTCCTTTACCTCGGTCGACAGCTCGATCTGATTCGCTTCTTCCGCCTCGCGGCGCAGTTTCTCCGTCAGACGGGTGACGATCTGCGCCGCCGTGATGCCGCCGAAGCCGACGGCGGACAGCATGTCCTCGATGTCGTTGAACGCGAATTTCGCCGCGACCGGCTGCAGCTTGTCTTCCTGCATCCATTCGGACGGCTCGAGGCCGAGCCGCTTCAGCTCGCGCTCGATCGCCTCGCGGCCGCGCTGGACGTTCTCCTCGCGCTTCTCCTTCTTGAACCACTGCTTGATCTTGCTGCGCGCATGGGACGACTGGGCGATCTTCAGCCAGTCCTGGCTCGGACCGTACGAATGCTTCGACGTCAGAATCTCGACGATGTCGCCCGTTTTCAGCTTGTGGTCGAGCGGCACGATCCGGCCGTTCACCTTCGCCCCGATCGTCCGGTTGCCGACTTCGGTATGCACGCGGTAAGCGAAGTCGAGCGGCACCGATCCGGCCGGCAGTTCGAACACTTCGCCCTTCGGAGAGAAGACGAAGACGAGATCGGAGAAGAAATCCATCTTCAGCGATTCCATGAATTCCGCGGCGTCGCGCGCCTCGTTCTGCAGATCCAGAATTTCGCGGAACCATTTCACCTTCTCGCCGAAGCCGGCGTTCGGATTCGTCTGTCCTTCCTTGTAAGCCCAGTGGGCCGCGATGCCGTATTCGCTCGTCCGGTGCATTTCCCAGGTGCGGATCTGCACTTCGAGCGGCTCGCCGTTCGGGCCGATGACGGTCGTATGGAGCGACTGGTACATGTTCGCCTTCGGCATGGCGATGTAGTCCTTGAACCGGCCGGGCATCGGCCGCCACAATGTATGAATGATGCCGAGCGTGGCGTAGCAGTCCTTCACGTTGTCGACGATGATGCGGATCGCAAGCAGGTCGTAGATCTCGTTGAACTGCTTGTTTTTCTCGGTCATTTTCTTGTAAATGCTGTAGATGTGCTTCGGCCGGCCGGAAATGTCGCCCTGGATGCCCATCTCCGCAAGCTTTTCGCGGATCCGTTCGATGACGTCGGCGATGTACTGCTCGCGCTCGGCCCGCTTCTTCTGCATCAGGTTGGCGATCCGGTAATATTGCTGCGGATTCAGATAGCGGAGCGCGATGTCTTCCATCTCCCACTTGATGGCCGACATCCCGAGGCGATGCGCGATCGGGCAGTAAATCTCCAGCGTCTCGTGCGCGATCCGGCGCTGCGCCTCCTCGGACTGGAACTTGAGCGTGCGCATATTGTGCAGCCGGTCCGCCAGCTTGATCAGGATGACCCGGATATCCTGCGCCATCGCGACGAACATTTTGCGGTAGTTCTCGTTCTGCTGCTCTTCCTTCGAGCGGAACTGGATGCGCTCCAGTTTTGTCAGGCCGTCGACCAGCATCGCCAGCGTCTCGCCAAACCGTTCGCGCAGATCGTCCAGCGTCACGTTCGTATCCTCGACAACATCGTGGAGAAGCGCAGCCACGGCAGACGTGACGTCCATCTGCATGTTGACGAGAATCTCGGCCACGGCGACCGGGTGCTCGATGTACGGCTCGCCCGATTTGCGGACCTGTCCCTTGTGCGCCTCGGCGGCGAACTGATAAGCATCCCGGATCTTCGCGATATCCGATTCTTTCATGTAGGTCGAAGCTTTCTCGATCAGCGACTCGATGCCCATGAATCGTCCCTTTCTTCCGTGCGCCGCGGTCTGCCCGTGCGGTACGTTAGTTTACATTATGACCCCGGAGGCTTGCCCCGTCAACTGCGGCTCGGGCGGATGCGGATCCGGATGCCGGACGACTGCCAAAAAAACCCCCGCAAAGAAAAAACCCCCGTTCCGCTGATGCGGCCGGAAGCCGTGTCGCCGCCTGTTCATCGGAATGCGGGGGTACCATCTTTTCAATACGTCATGAGCGAGTAAACGTCCAGCCCTTCAAGCTTCTCCCGTCCGTTCAGATAGCCGAGCTCGATCAGGAACGCCGCGCCGGCCACTTCGCCGCCCAGCATCCGGACGAGCTTGACGGTCGTCGCGATCGTGCCGCCGGTCGCCAGCAGGTCGTCCGCCACGAGCACGCGCTGGCCGGGCTTGATCGCGTCCTTGTGAATCGCAAGCTTGTCGCTGCCGTACTCGAGATCGTACGACGTTTCGACCGTCTCGCCGGGCAGCTTGCCTGATTTACGGATCGGCACGAAGCCGACGCCGAGCATGAGCGCAAGCGGCGCGCCGACGACGAAACCGCGCGCTTCGGGACCGGCGATCAGATCGACATTCAGATGCCGCACCTTGTCGGCGATCGTCTCGACGGCTTTCCGGTAAGCTTCCGCGTCCTTCAGCAGCGTCGTGATGTCCTTGAAACGGATGCCCGGCTGCGGGAAATCGGGTATGACGCGAATGTAGTCCTTGAAATTCATGTTTTGTTTATCCTCCTTGTGGAATTGCCGCTCCGGCCGGCTGCAGCCGGATGTTCGGCTCCTGTCCAAATTCCCGGCATGCCGGTGCCTTACGCTCGATCCACGCGGCCAGCTCCGCGGCCGGCGCAGACCAGAACCGTCTTGCTTCGGCGGCGCGAACCGCCTCCCGGTAGGCCGCGGATTCTTCCAGACTGCGTTTCGCCGGATTCATCGCGAGCCGGATTCGGCTTCCTTCGGACTCGATGAATCCCAGCTCGCCGAACACGTTCAGCACCAGATCCGCCAGCTCCGGCGGAAACGCCAGCTTCCGTCCGAGCAGGGCGCGGGCTTCCTCCGGCAGGACCGGTTCCGTGATCGTATCGCGCAGCAGCCGGTAGGCCGCGGTGAATGCGCTGCGGTCGGGATCGTGCGCATCCTGCACTTCGTACAGCGCATAGACCGCGGCCGGCTCCCGGCACGCCTCCAGAATCGCGGCCAGCCGTTCTTCGCTCGGCGGCGGATCAATCAGCACGATCGAACGGCATTCGCCGAGGGCCTCGTCCCCGTCGTCGTAGCCGCGGACGATCCATGCGCCGGCTCTGTCCGCCGCGCCCGCGGCGGCCGCTTCGCGCAAGGCCGGATCGGCGGTGAACACCGCCGCCGGTTCCGCCGCGATGCCGCGCGTGCCGAGCTCCATCAGCCGGTCCAGCCTGCCGGCCGTGCCGCCCGCCCCGGCCCGCCGGACGCGGCCGTCGAACAGCTGCACGTTGCTCACGCGCAGATCGCGCACGAGCAGCTGCGGCTTGCGGCGGCCGTTCCATTCGTTGATGTTCAGCTCGCCGACCAGATCCACCCGGGCCGTGTCCGAGATCCGCGCCGCCCATTCGCCGAGTCCGAAGCCGACCGCTTCGAACGTCGTTCCCGGCGGACCCTGCGGCGTGATATGCAGGTGCCGCCCGTCCTTGCCGATGGTCCGCGCGCTCCGCACCGGAACGTCCGCGATCAGCAGCGTCGGGCGCGGATTGCCGTGGCCGTACGGCTCGAGCAGCTTCAACTGCTCGGCCGCCGCGAGCGTCGCCTCGTCCATGGCGCAGACCAGATCAATCTCCGTCTTGCGTATGTAATCCTCCGCCGTCAGCCATTCGGCGGCAAGCCCGTCCAGCCGAGCCTCGAGCTCCGGCAGCCGGTCCGCCTGAAGCGTCATGCCGGCCGCCGCCTGATGGCCGCCGTAGTGGTCCAGCAGATCTGCGCAAGCCGTCAGCGCGGCGTGCAGATCGAAGCCGGCGATCGAGCGTGCCGAGCCTTTGGCCGTGCCGGTCTCCGGATCGATGTCGAACACGATCGCCGGCCGGTAATGCCGCTCGATCAGCTTCGAGGCGACGATGCCGGCGACGCCGATGTTCCAGCCTTCCGCCGCGGCGATGATGACGCCCGGCTTGTCCTTCCCGGCCGCTTCCGCCGTCCGGACCTTGTCCGCCCAGATCGCTTCGGCCTGCTCGACCATTCTGTCCACGAGCCGCTGCCGCTCGCGGTTCAGCGCATCCAGTTCCGCCGCGCAGGCGGCGGCTTCCGATTCGTCGGACGTCAGCAGCAGCACGATGGCCGGATCCGCGTGCCGGAGCCTGCCCGCGGCATTGATGCGGGGCGCCATGCCGAATGCGATCGATTCGGCGGTCGCCGTCACCGGATCGAATCCGCACACCGAAGCCAGCGCGCGCAGCCCCGGCCGGTCCGTCCGCCGCAGCCGCTCAAGTCCGTGGCGCACGATGAACCGGTTCTCGTCCACAAGCGGCATCAGATCCGCAATCGTGCCGAGCGCCGCCAATTCCGTCCATTCGAGCGGCGGACGCCCGAGCAGCGCGTGCGCCAGCTTGAACGCAACGCCGACACCGGCCAGTCCCTTGAACGGATAGGGACAGCCCGGCTGCTTCGGATTGACGATGGCAGCGGCCTCCGGCAGCGTCGGCGGCGGTTCGTGGTGATCTGTCACGACGACGTCGATGCCGAGCTCTTTCGCACGAGCGATCGGCTCATTCGCGCTGATGCCGTTGTCCACCGTCAGAATCAGGCCGATCCCGGCCGCCGCGGCCGCTTCGACCGCCGGCACGCTGAGTCCGTAGCCTTCCAGCGTCCGGTGCGGCACGACATGGTCAAATTCGGCGTTCAGTTCCCGAAGCAGCAGCGAAGCGAGCGCGGTGGACGACACCCCGTCCGCGTCGTAATCGCCGAAAATCCGGATCCGATCGCCGCGGCTGACGGCAAGGCGGACCCGCTCCGCCGCTTCCCGCATCCCTTTCATCGCGAACGGATCATGAAGCGTCTCGGGACCGCCTTCGAGAAACGCGCGCGCCGCGTCCGCGTCCCGCAAGCCGCGTCTGACCAGCAGCCGCGCCGCAAGCGGTTTCAATCCAAGGGCGCCAGCGATTCGCTGCGCGGCCGCTTCGTCTTCATGGGCGAGCCGCTCCACAATCCAGCGGCTCATTGATTTCAGCATTCATCATTCCCGCTTTCCAGTTCGCAGCATACCGCCGCCGGATTTTTCGCTGTCCGCCCGCATTACTGCAGCAGCGTCGGCACATTGTCCTGCCGCGCATCGCCGTGCACCTTGTAGGGATAGCCGCGGTCATACGGCTCCACCTTGACCCGCACATCCAGCACATACGGGAACGCGGCAAGCAGTCTTTCCCGGGCGCGGCGGCCGATTTCCTGTCCTTCGTACACCGTGATGAACGGATTCACCCGAATCGTCAGGTTCACCATCACATAATGCCCGTGCTCCCGCGTCCGGCACGATTCCACTTCGATCACGCCGTCCACGCTGCGCACGGCGGCCCGCATCGCGGCAAGCTGGGCTTCGCCCAACCCGGACTGCACGCTGTTGCCGAGCGCGCGCAGCGCGCTGCGGAAACCTTGCAGGGCCATCGCGGCGCCGATTGCGCATCCCGCCGCTTCGTCCATCACCGCCAGCGCCGGTTCGCCCAGGCGGATGCTGCCTGTTGCGGCGGCCGAGCCGAGCAGTGCGAGAGCGGACAGATACGCGTCATATGCCCGCCTTCGACCGGGCACTTCCAACGCCGCCCGGATCGCCCACAAAATCGGGATGGCGATCAGGACAGACCAATGCGGCGCGGCATACGCGTCCTCCCGCACGATGCGGATCGCCGAAAGAACCAGTTCAATGCCGGCAACCGCCGCGACAACCGGCAGCAGCACAACCGCGGCGTCGCGCCGCGTCGCCGGCGCTCCGGAACGGGCAGGCCGCCCGCCGGACTGCAGCGCCGAAGCCGCCGATCCGGCCGCCTGCCGCAGGCTTTCGGCCAGCAGCGCGTGGCTTCCGGCCGCCAGCCCCCCCGCCGCCGCAATCAGCGCCACCGCGGAAGCGGTCCAGCGGACGCCGCTTCCTGCCGCGTTACGTCTGCCGAATACCGGCTCTCCCACACTTCGTCACCCTTCCGTCATGGAGCGGCCGATTCGGCCCTCATGGATCTTGTTGCGCATTGACATCCCCATTATAGCGATGCCGATTTTGGAAAGTCAAAACGGACGGGCCGTCTCCCGGGCCGGATGGCCCGCTCCGGGAGGCGTCCCTTCCCGTCCACCAAGCAGCAGACTCCCGCCGTTTGCGCGGGAGCCATCATCGAT
This sequence comes from Thermobacillus sp., assembly GCF_003390775.1. NCBI lineage: Bacteria > Bacillati > Bacillota > Bacilli > Caryophanales > Paenibacillaceae > Thermobacillus > Thermobacillus sp. The sequence continues at coordinate 14,781 of NZ_QEWA01000051.1, forward strand.
TCGCATGTTCTCTTTCTCAGAAACGCATTCCGCGGTACGCGCCCAGCGTGACGTAATTCATGAACTGCGTCACCTTCAGCGACAAAATATCGTTGACCACCCGATGAAGCGGCGGCTGGCCCGTCTTGTGATAGTTCTCGCTCACGCATTCCCAGATGTCCCGGCCCGTCACATCCTCATAGCCCAGCATGCGGAATTCCTCCGCCTTGCTCTGGCAGAGGTTCTCGATCATCGCGTTCAGTTCATCTTCCGTCATGTGCCGTACCTCCCTGTCGCCACGCTCGCGGTTACAACATCTATTCGCCCCCGCGTCCCCGAATTCCTGCCGGATGCGGCCGATCGGCTTCAGGCATGCCGCCGGACAGGCCGCATAGATATGGAATAGGGCCAGTCCGCAAGGGACTCGCCGCATGCAGAGGGGGATGCTCATGTGACAAGGCAAACGTTCATTCAAGGCGCCATGATTCTGCTCGCCGCCGGCATCATCAACCGGATTCTCGGCTTCATTCCCCGCATCGCCCTGCCGCGCATCATCGGCGCGGAAGGCGTCGGGCTGTATCAGCTCGGCTATCCGTTCATGTCCGTGCTCGTCACGATCGTCACCGGCGGCATTCCGCTGGCCGTCGCGAAATGGGTCGCGGAAGCGCGCTCGATCGGCGATATCCACGGTGAACGAAAAATTTTCCGCACCGCCATGACGCTCGCCATCGTACTGTCCACGCTGCTGGCCGGCCTTGCCGCACTGGCCGCGCCGTGGGTAACGACCCGGGTGCTCACCGATCCGCGCGTGTACACCATCTTCATGTGGATGTTGCCGGTCTTGCCGATCACGGCCGTGTCGGCCGTGTTTCGCGGCTACTTCCAGGGTTGTCACAACATGATGCCGACGGCGGTATCGACGGTGGCCGAGACGGTGGTCCGCATCGCGTTCGTGCTGCTTCTGTCCGCTGCGCTGCTGCCTTACGGACTCGAATGGGCTGCCGCCGGCGCGATGATGGGCGTCGTGGCCGGTGAAGCGTTCGGCCTGGTCGTGCTTCTGGTCCAGTATGTACGGAGCAGGCAAGCCGGACGCGCCCCGGAAGGCGCCGTCGCCGGCGGTCCGTTCCCGGCGCTGCACAGGCTGCTTGGCCTGGCCGTTCCGGTCACCGGCAGCCGGCTGGTCGGCTCGCTCTCCTACCTGTTCGAATCGATTTTTACCGCGCGGAGCCTGGCGGCGGCGGGCATTGCGACCGGCATCGCGACCGCCCAGTACGGCGCGCTGCAAGGCATGATCATGCCGGTCGCGCTGCTGCCGACCGCGCTCACCTATTCGCTGGCCGTCTCGCTCGTCCCTTCGTTGTCCGAAGCCGCGGCCGGCAGAGACCGGGCGCTCATCCACAAACGTTTGCACCAGTCGACACGGATCGCCCTCGTCGCCGGGGCGCCGTTCGCCGTCGCCATGTATCTGTTCGCCGAACCGATCTGCCGGCTGCTGTACGATCATGCGGAGATCGCGCCGATGCTGCGGATGCTCGCTCCCGCCGCCCTGTTCATCTATCTCCAGGCTCCGCTGCAAGCCGCCCTTCAATCGCTCGACAAGCCGGGCGTGGCGCTGACGAATACCTTCATCGGCGCAGCGGTGAAACTGACGCTGATCGTATTGCTCGCATCGCGGCCGGATCTCGGCATCTACGGCGCGCTCATCGCCATCATCGTCAACATCGTGCTCGTCACCGCGCTTCACGGCATCGGCGTCGCCCGGGCGATCGGGTTCACCATGAAGCTGCCCGATTTCGTAAAAGTCGGGTCCGCCATGACCGTCATGGGCGCCGCTTCCCTGTTCGTCATGAAGCGCTGGCTGCTGCCCGCCGAATGGATGAACCTGCTGCTGGCCCTCGCCGCCGGCACCGTCGTCTACCTGCTGCTCATGGTTCTGATGCGGATGATCGACCGGCATGACGTTGTCCGCATTCCGTTCATCGGCCGTATTTTCCGCTGATGGCCGCCGCCTCAAGGCCCGCATGAAAAATCTGATGCCGATGGCGTACCGCCGCCCGCTTGCTACGGCTGCGGCTTCCGGGCGGCGTCGACGAACAGCCGGCCCCGATGGTCGAGCGTGCACAGGAAGACGTCCTTGACGTCCGAAATGCCGCGCGAGCGCAGCTCGCTCCGCAGCCAGAACCGGTTCTTCCCGAGCTTCTCCAGATTTTCCTCGAGCACTTGTCCGTCCATGATGAGCGGAACCGGCAGCGTCTCGAACCGATATTTCGGCGGGAACCGCACCGTCCCGGACGCATGGTCCTGCTGCGCCTTTTCCTGCTTCTCCGTGCCCGGCTCCGTCCCGCCGCCTTCCGCTTCCTGCTTCTTGATGACCGACAGCTTGCCGTTCGGCTCCAGGACGGCGAACTCGACATCCCCGACCGAGGCGATCTGCTGCTCGCGCAATTGCACCATCAGATCGTCGAGCGTATAGCGCTGCTTCCGCATCACATCGCGGTTGAGCCGCCCTTTCTCGATGACGATCTGCGGCTTGGCGTCGAACATGAGCCGAAGTTTCCTGGACTTCAGCAGAATGAGCGACGTTCCGACCTGAATGGTTAGCAGCGCGGCCAGCGGCACGAGCGCATGCATCATCGCTTTGTCGGGCTCTATTATGGAGATGACCGCGATCTCGGCGATCATGACCGAGACGACAAAGTCGAAGACCGACAGCTTGCCGATCTCCCGACTGCCCATGATCCGCATCACCGCAAGCACGACAAAATACATTATCACGGTTCGCAGCACGATATGGCCGAGTTCCTGCACGGCAGCCGCTCCTCCCCCCGCATCCGTCTTCCCGTCCGATCGGTATCCGTATTATGCGCGCTCTGCCGGAACGCGCATGCGGAAGCAGGGGGTTCAATATGTGGATGCCCCGCCTGACGTTACAACAGGAAAAGGCAGATATAGCCGGTGGAGACGGCCAGCGACAGCAGCGCAACCGGCGCACCGATCTTCAGGTAGTCCAGATAGGAAAGTTCCTTTCCTTCCCGGGCGGCCATGCCGGCCACGACGACGTTGGCCGCCGCGCCGATCAGCGTGCCGCTCCCGCCGAGCGATGAGCCGAGCGCAAGCGACCACCAGACCGGATTGAGCGCCTCCGGATCCGTCAGATTCATTTGGGCGCCGAACTCCTGCACCAGCGGAATCATGGCCGCGACGAACGGCGTGTTGTCGACCGTCGCGGACACCATGCCCGACAACCACAACACCAGAATCGAAAAATAGCCGATGTCGCCCGATGCGAGCTGCAGCGCCATCGTCGCCAGCCTTCCGACGACGCCGGTCTCGACCAGGCCGCCGACCACCGCGAACAGGCCGGCGAAGAACACGACGGTTCGCCATTCGACGTTGTCCAGCGCTTCATCGACGGCTTTGCCCTTCAGGCCGGCAAGCATGAGCAACGTCGCCCCCGCGATCGCCACCGTCGCTGCCTCGATGCGCACGCCCGTCCATGCGGAGAGCGGTCCGTGCAGCACGAGCCCGATGACCGTCAGGCCGAGCACGATCACCGTCTTCAGCGCCAGCCTGCGGTCCTGAATGGCGCCGGCGGCGTCAATCGCGAGCAGTTCCTTCCGCTCCGCATTGCCGGCGGAAAGCTGCTTGCGATAGAGCCAGGCCAGCAGAGACACCGTCAGAATCAGAATCAGCAACGATACAAGTCCGGCATGAACGAGAAAGTCACTGAACGTCAGGTGCGGATTCGCCCCGCCGATCATCATGTTCGGAAGGCTGCCGACCATCGTGGCGGCGCCGCCGACATTGACGGCGATGATCTCCGCCGTCAGGTAAGGCATCGGACTGACCTTCAGCACGCGTGTGACCAAGAACGTAAGCGGCACGATGAGCAGCACGGTCGTCACATTATCGAGCAGCGCCGAGCCGACGGCTGTCCCAACGGTCAGTATGACCAGCATTTTGAGCGGGCACCCTTTTACCCGCTGTACCGCTTTCATCGCCGCAAATTGAACGACACCGGACCTGCTTGCCATGCCGGACAGCAGCATCATGCCGACCAGCAGAAACAGCATCCTCCACGACACATGCACGCTGTAAGCCTCTTCAAGACCGACGACGCCGAGAAGCGCCGCGATGACGGCTCCGGTCAGTGCGACGGCCGCGTGGCTCATTTTCTCTGTAATAATGACCGCATAGACGACAAGAAATACGACGACCGCCGCGATCACCTGCCAACCCGGCGTGAAGGCCGTTTCAGACGCGACTTGTTGAACCAATCGGGTTCCCCCCTGTTCATCCAGCCGAAATCCCATCGATTATAACGCAACATTTCCTGTTTCGTCCACGCTCGCATCCTCTTTCTTCCAGATCAAAAACGACAATCCATGTTCTATTTCCGCTTGTCCCGCATAAAGTGTACAAACTGTGCAGAATCGCAGATGACGGTCCGGGGAGGGATGAACGATGGAACCGATCCGAACGGTGACGCGGTCCGGCGGCCGGCTGCCGCTGCTCTACGGCTTGTTCGCGTCGATCCTCTGGCTGGGCACGGGCGCATTGCTGCTCTCGCTCCTGCTCCGCTACAGCGGGCTCAAGGAAACGGCGCTGCCGACCCTGGCACTCCTGGTACACGGCATTTCCGCGCTGGCCGGCGGGTTCACGACGGGAAGACGAGCCGGGCAAAAGGGCTGGTACAGCGGCCTCCTGCTCGGTGTTGTCTATGCGCTGATCGTGCTGGTGATCGGTTTTCTCGCAGCGGACGCGCCGCTCAGTCTGGAATCGCTGTACCTGTTGGCGGCCGCGGCAGGCGCCGGAACGATCGGCGGCATGTTCGGCGTCGGCACCCGACGATAGTCCGTTCGCACAGTTTCGTAGGGCTGTTGCTTTGCGTCTGCCGAACCATTGCCCGGGAAATAGACGCCATCCGGGAAATCGCCGACCTCTTCCTTGTCATGAAAAAACCCTCTGCCGTGCGGGCAGAGGGTTTCGCCATGATGTACGCCGGTATCAGGAGTCAGCCGACGGCGCCGATTCGACGACCGTATTGATGGCGCTGCGCTCGAACGTCATTCTGACCGTATCGTTGACGCGCAGCACGACCGTGTCGTCCGTCAGCTCGACGATCGTGCCATGCAGACCGCCGATCGTCGTGACCTTGTCGCCTTTCTTCAATTGGCTGAGCATCAGATTGCGCTGTTTCTGCTTTTTCTGCTGCGGCCGGATCAGCAGGAAATAAAAGACCGCAAACATCAGCACGAACGGCAAGATAAGCCCCCAGATGCTGCCGCCCCCGGTATTGGAAGTCGTGGCCAACCACATAACCGCTCCTCCTCTCTAGAACCCTTTGTCATTGTCAAACAGGCCGTACTCGGCGAAAAACCGATCGCGGAAATCGAGCAGCCGATCTTCCATTATCGCTTGCCGAACGTCCTGCATGAGCTTCAACAGGAAATGAAGATTGTGAATCGTCGTCAGGCGGATGCCGAACGTCTCGTCCGCCTTGATCAGATGCCGGATATAGGCTCTGGAATAGTTCCGGCACGTGTAGCAGTCACAGGCCGGATCGAGCGGACCGAAATCCTCCGCGTATCGGGCGTTGCGCACAACCAGCCGGCCGCGGCTTGTCATGCATGTCCCGTTGCGCGCAATGCGCGTCGGCAGCACGCAGTCGAACATATCGATGCCGCGGATCGAGCCCTCGATCAACGCGTCGGGCGAACCGACGCCCATCAGGTACCGCGGCTTGTCGGCCGGCAGCAGCGGAACCGTATAGTCAAGCACTTCGTACATGACATCTTTTGGTTCCCCTACGCTCAGCCCTCCAATAGCATACCCCGGGAAATCAAGGGATGTCAAATCAGCCGCGCTTTGGCGGCGCAAATCTTCGTACATGCCGCCCTGCACGATGGCGAACAGCCCCTGATCGTCCGGACGGGCATGCGCCTTCAGGCAGCGCTCGGCCCAGCGGCTCGTCCGCTCGACCGACTGTTTGACGTAGTCATAGTCGGCCGGATACGGCGGGCATTCGTCGAACGCCATCATGATATCGGAACCGAGCGCATTCTGGATTTCGGTCGCGAGTTCCGGCGACAGGAACAGGCGGTCGCCGTTCAAATGCGAGCGGAACTCGACGCCTTCCTCCTTGATCTTGCGCATCGCGCTCAGGCTGAACACCTGGAATCCGCCGCTGTCGGTCAGAATGGCGCGGTCCCAGTTCATGAACCGGTGCAGACCGCCCGCCCGCTCGATCAGCTTGTGGCCCGGACGGAGGAACAGGTGGTACGTGTTGCTCAGGATGATTCCCGCATCCATCGCCTTCAGTTCTTCCGGACTCACCGTCTTGACGGTCGCCTGCGTGCCGACCGGCATGAACGCCGGCGTGTCGAACGAGCCGTGCGGCGTATGCACCCGGCCGAGCCGGGCGCCGGATTGTTTGCAGACTTTGATCAGTTCGTACTTTATTGCCACGTTATCGCTTCCCATTCGAGTATATGAACATGGCGTCGCCGAAGCTGAAGAACCGGTATTTCCGCTCGATCGCCTCGCGGTACGCCTCCATAATCTTGTCCCTACCCGCAAAAGCGCTCACGAGCATGACCAGCGTCGACTTCGGCAGATGGAAGTTCGTCAGGAGCGCATCAACCATTAGAAAATTGTATCCGGGATAAATAAAAATGTCCGTCCAGCCGCTGCACGCCTCGATCTTTCCGGGGCCGAACCTGGCGGCCGCCGTCTCGAGCGTCCGCGCGGACGTCGTGCCGACCGCAACGATCCTCCCGCCCCGCTCCCGCGTCTCGTTGAGCAGCGCGGCGGTCTCCGCGCCGATCTCGTAATACTCGGCGTGCATGACGTGATCTTCGACGCGCTCGGCCGTCATCGGACGGAACGTGCCGAGGCCGACATGCAGCGTCAGGAACGCGGTGCGGACGCCGGCTGCGCGCAGTTCGTCCAGAAACGCGGGCGTAAAATGCAGCCCCGCCGTCGGCGCGGCCGCCGATCCTTCCCGCCTGGCGTAGACGGTCTGATAGCGTTCACGGTCGTCCAGCCGCTCGCGGATATAAGGCGGCAGCGGCATCTCGCCCAGCCGGTCCAGCAGTTCCTGAAAAATGCCGTCATAACGGAACTCGACCGTTCGAAAACCCGATTCGCCTGCTTCAAGCACAACGGCCCGCAGCAGCGGAGCACCGTTTTCATCTTCGCCGAAGACCAGCTCGGTGCCGGGCCTCATCCGCTTCGCCGGCTTGGCCAGCGTTTCCCACCGATCGCCTTCCAGCTGCTTCAAGAGCAATAGTTCGACGCGGGCCCCGGTCTCCGGTTTGATCCCGTGCAGACGCGCCGGCAATACGCGCGTATCGTTCAGCACGAGCGTATCGCCGGGCATGAGGTAACGTTTCAAATCGGTGAACGTGCCGTGGTCGATCCTTCCGGTCTCGCGATCGAGCGCGAGCAGCCGGGAAGCCGTCCGTTCGGGCAGCGGCGTCTGCGCAATCAGTTCTTCGGGAAGTTCAAAATCGAATTCGTGCGCGAACACCGCGTTAACCTTCCTTCTCGATGGTGACATTCTTGAAATAGTATTTCAGAATCGATTGATAGTCATACCCGCGCTCGGCAAGCGCGCGCGCCCCCCACTGGGACAGCCCGACGCCGTGGCCGTTGCCGGTGCCGGTGAAGCGGAACGCCGGCTCGGCGGTGGCGGCGCGGATCGTGCCGTCTCCGCTCAGGATGTACATATTGTTCGTGTCCAGCTTGACGGTCTCGCCCGAAGCGCCGGTCATGTAGACCGCGCCGTTCTCGAACGGGCGCTCGCGCAGCTCTCCGCTTGCGCCGAGCATGGCCACGCGGCCCGTCTCGTCGATCTCGAACCGGGTGCTCGGAAGTCCCCCGAGCGCCGAACGAAGCGTGTCCGGTGTGCGGACATCATACCGTTTGCCGTTCACGAGCAATTCCGTGACGCGTCCGGACGGGCCGCGCTTCGACGCTTCGAGCGTGCGGATCTCGCCTTCGATCGGCGTCGCGGACCTGCCCTTCATCGACTCCGCCAGCTGCGCCGGCGTGAACGGTCCCCTGATCCACGACATCTCGTTGGACTGCACGACGGTCTCAAGCAGCACCACCCGCGTTCCCGCATCGACGCGGGCAACCGGCTCGACGTCGCTCTGAATGAGCGGTATCGGCCGGATCGCCACGCCGTCGCCGGTGACCCGGAGCACCTTGCTGCCCGCGGTCGTCCGCTCGCCGGTGTCCGCGACCAGATCTTCCCGGACGTATCCGTTGCGGCCGTCCGGCAGGACAACGCGATGCCAGCGATACAGCCCGTTCTCCGACAGCTCGTCCGGGCTCGGCACGCTGCCGAGATACGCGACGCTGTTCCCCCAGATCTCGGCGGCATCCGCCGTCACACCGCCTGCGCTCGACGAGAACAGCGCCTCGACGATCCGCCCGTTATGCATGAGCACCTCGCCGCGCGTCGCGTCGACCGCCGCGCTCGTCTGCGGCTTCTCCGTGCCGATGCCGCCGTACACCTGGCTGTATGTATTGTCGACTACGTGCGCAATCTGAAAGCCGAACCCCTGGAAGAGCGCATAGCTGCGCGCGGCGACGGCCTGCGCCTTGAGCGCTTCGGCCGGCCAGGAAGCCGGCATTTCCGCGCCGACGACCGAATACAGGTACTCTTCGAACGGCAGCTCATTCACGACCGCCAGCCGCTGATTGAGGGCCGTCGCTTCGAATGCGCCCCGATAGGTGCGTCCATAGCGTTCCTCAAGCTTGATGCCGGTGCCGTTTCCGGACGGCTGCAGCCACACCTTGACGGAGCCGTCAACCGGGACAAGAATATGCCTCGACCGCGTGCCGCCCGCTTCATAGCCGTCGCGCAGCAGCAGATAAGGCTTGTCCGGCGTGAACGGCGCGAGGGAGCCTCCGGCGGCCGCCTGCACGGCTTCGAGGCCGGCCGCGCCGTTCGCCGCGCCGACGAGCACCCTGTACTCCGCGGATTTGGCCCCCGCTGCTACCGCCGCATAGGCTTCCAGCCCCGCGTCAGCGAGCGCCTGCGCGGCCTTCCGCGCTTCTTCAAGCGTCGCATAGCTTCCCGCATCCAGGTGGGCCGGACCGGCCAGCGAAGGCGCGGCGCCGCCGAGGAGCGGCTGCAGATCGGGGCTCGAGCGCCATTTCGCCAGCGCGGCTTCCGCTTCCGTGACCGTCGGATAAGCGCCTTCTTCCACCACATAGACCGTCTTGCCCGACAACTGCAGCATTGCGGCCGAACCGCTGCCGGACAGACTTTGCAGCTTCTGCAACAGGGCGGAAGCCGCCGCGGCGCTCTCCGTCGTCAGCAGGCGGACTCTGTATCCGTCCAGGCTCACCCGAACCGGTTCGCCCGCGCCGGCATGCAACACGGGAAGGACGCCGTCCGGCTGCCGCATGCCGACCGACAGGCCGGCCGCCGACGAGAACGTCGCGGAGGCGGTCCGCAGCTGATACTTGCCGGGCAAATCGATGAATATGGCCACGCGGATCGTATCCAGTGTCGGCACCGCGCCGAACGACAGGTTCGTCGTCAGCACGGCGTTGAGCAGCATCAGCACGATTGCCGGGGCCAGGAAGCGGCGAAGCCGGGGCAGCCTTGTGCCCCCCGCGGCGCTTCCCTGGGCCGGCAAGCCTTCGCTTGCAACGATAGCCTTCGCCATCCGTTATCGTTCCTCCATCTCCCTGGTACTTGACGGCCGCGGGCGGGACGCTCCGGCGCCGTCCGCGTTCCGGTGAAGCGCGCAGGCGCCGCTCGCGCATCCTTCGTCCGCCCTGCCGAACCAATCATATCTGCGCCGGGCGACATACCGGTATGCCGCGTCGGCAGCCCGCTTCAACCCGGGAACGCGGTACAGCCAGGATAACAGCCGCCATCCCGGCAGCTCGCGCATGATCCGTACCACCGCTTCCGCTCCGGCGAAAACGGCGCCGTCCGCCTGCACGACGTGCAGCTGCGCGCGCAGCGCAGCGGCATCGAGGCGCGTCAGATCCGGCAGGCCGGACGGTTCCTGGCGGCCGCCGTCACGCGCGCCCGCTGCCTGCGCCTCCAGCGCCTGCAACGGCACGAAGCGGAGCTCCGCCCGCGCGCCGCGGACGGCGGCGAGCTGCCGGACGGCGCCGGTGCACAGCGCGCATTCCGCATCGTACACGACGCACAGCGTTTGCCTGCGCTTTCGCTTGTCCGGCATGGACAACCCTCCCGCCGCGGATTCCGTCTTTCCGGCCGATCAGAAAAGCAGCCCCTCCTCCGGCTCATCCTTGTGCCGGTCGCCCGGCACCGGCAGGCCGAGATGCCGGTAGGCCGACACCGTCACGACGCGGCCGCGCGGCGTCCGCTGCAGAAACCCGATCTGCATCAGATACGGCTCGTAGACATCTTCGATCGTCTGGCTCTCTTCGCCGATCGTCGCCGCGATCGTGTCCAGACCGACCGGACCGCCGCGGAAATGGTCGATCATGGCGCGGAGCATCTTGTGGTCGATCTGGTCGAGTCCCATCGGGTCGACCTGCATCCGTTCCAGCGCCTCGCGCGCCAGATCGGCGGTGATGATGCCGTCGCCCGCGACCTGGGCGAAATCGCGCACCCGTTTCAAGAGCCGGTTCGCGATGCGCGGCGTGCCGCGCGAGCGCATCGCGATCTCGCGCGCCGCCTCGCCGATCAGGCCGACGCCGAGAATGTCGGCCGACCGCGAGACGATGAACGCCAGCTCATCGACCTCGTAATATTCGAGCCGGCTGACGACGCCGAACCGGTCGCGCAGCGGCGCCGACAGCAGCCCGGCGCGGGTCGTCGCCCCGACGAGCGTGAACTTCGGCAGGTCGAGCCGGATGGACCGCGCGCTCGGGCCCTTGCCGATCATGATGTCGAGCGCGAAATCTTCCATCGCGGGATAGAGCACTTCCTCGACCGTCCGGTTCAGGCGATGAATCTCGTCGATGAACAGCACATCGCCTTCCTGCAGATTGGACAGAATCGCCGCCAGATCGCCCGGCCGTTCAATGGCGGGACCGGAGGTCGTCCGCATATTGACGCCGAGTTCGTTCGCGATGATGGCGGACAGCGTCGTCTTGCCGAGCCCCGGAGGACCGTAGAGCAGCACATGGTCGAGCGCCTCTCTCCGCATTTTCGCCGCTTCTATGTACACCTTCAGGTTCTCCTTCACCCGCTCCTGCCCGATATACTCGGACAGGTAGCGGGGGCGGAGGCTGTATTCCGCCGTCTGGTCTTCCATCATCAGCCGGGCGGATACGATCCGTTCGTCCATGGCGCCTCCCCTCCTTCCGTCAACCTCTGAAGAGCAGCGTCAGCGCCCGCTTCACGAGGGCGTCCGCCGTCTCCTCTCCGCTCACCGAACCGCTGATCGTCTGCCATACGCGGTCGATCTCCGCCGCCGTATAGCCGAGCGCGGCCAGCGCTTCGCGCGCCTCCGGCCAGACGGTGCCCGCGCCCTGGCCGCCAGCCGCGGCCGGTTCCGCGGGCAGATCGTCCATGCCGGACGCGAGTCCGATACCGGTGCCGCGGTCCAGCTTGTCCTTCAGGTCCAGAATCATCCGCTGGGCGGTCTTGCGCCCGATGCCCGGCAGCTTGGTCAGAAACGCGACGTTCTCCTGCCGGATGGCGGCCGCGATCGCTTCCGGACGCGCGCCCGCCAGGACGCCGAGCGCGACCTTCGGTCCGATGCCGGACACCTCGAGCAGCGCCCGGAACAGCCGCTGCTCCTCGCGCGTCGCGAAGCCGAACAGCAGCATCGCATCCTCGCGCACATGATGATGCGTGTACACGGTCACCGGCTCGCCGGATGCCGCGAACGCATAAGGATTCGGTGTGAAAACGCGGTACCCGACGCCCGCGACGTCGACGACGATCCATTCCTCTTCGATGTGCGCGACGGGTCCCCGTATGTAGTCGATCATGTCCGGTTCACTCCGTTCATCCGGTTCAGCAGGACGGCGAAATGGGCATGGCAGACCGCGACCGCCAGCGCGTCCGCCGTATCGTCCGGCTTCGGCACCGCGGGCAGGTTCAGAAACATGCGCGTCATTTCCTGCACCTGCCGCTTCTCGGCCTTGCCGTATCCGACGATCGCCTGCTTCACCTGCATCGGCGTATATTCCGCGACGGCGATGCCGCGCTGCGCCGCCGCCAGCACGATGACGCCCCGCGCTTCGCTGACCGTGAACGCCGTCGTGACATTGCGATTGAAGAACAGTTTCTCGATCGCCGCGGCGTCCGGCTTGTACTTGTCCATCAAGGCGCCGGCCGCTTCGTACACCTGTTTCAGGCGGATGTCGTGCGGCGTTCCGGCCTCCGTCTCAATGCAGCCGTACTGGACGGGAACGAGCCGGTTCCCGATGCTGTCGATGATCCCGAATCCGACGAGCGCAATGCCCGGATCGATCCCCATTACCCGCACGCCGTTTCTCTCCCCGTTTGCAAAAACCTATTGAAGCTTCATCCCATTATAGCAAATGTCGGGACGCATGAGAACAGACGTTTCCGGCCCCGGCCCCGAAGACAGACCGGGGCCGCCCCGATCCTTCCGGATGACGGGACGGCCCCGGCCGCGCCCACGCGTTCAGGAAACGCCGAATGCGCCGGCATCATCCGGCGCCGCATATTCGCTGAACGAGGACAGCACGCTGTTGTATTCATCGAGATCCGAAACGCGGATGCCCCGCACCAACGCGTTGAACCGTTCTTTCGGCAGACTGCTCTCCATGTAGCGGATGTTCAGTTGATAGAAGGACCGCAGCACGTTGCCGCCATCCGGCGGTCCGTCGAACAACGACAGCCTTCCGTCCGCATCGATGCCGAACACCGCGCTTTCTTTGCAGGCCGGCGACAGGTCGTTGATCCGCTCTTCCATGATGACGGCGCCGCTGCCGGCTGTCACCGCCCGCCATTCCGGATGGCGGCGCAGCAGGTCGATCGCCTGCGCGGCGGTCATCCTGCCGAGCAGCTGCGTCTCTTCGCCGCAAACGAACCTTCGGCGCAGCGTCACGTCGACCGGCGATCCGGCCGCGCGCACCGCTTCATACCGCCGGGCATCCGCTGCGTCGATACCTGAGGCTTGCGGCGCCGCCGCGGCGGCATCAGGGACGGCGGTCATAATGGCGCAGACTGCCGCGGCCAACCAGACCGCCAGCCGGAGTCCGCCCGGCCGCATGCCGCGCCTCAGCCGTCTGCGAAGCTCTTTCCACAGGCTGAATCCCATCCGCGAAACCTCCCAAGCAATACTTTGTCTTATTGTCCCTACCCTGGTCGCGATTATTCCGCCCGCCCGCGGTGCGCATAAACCGCCAGCCGTTCCGCAAATCGGAACAGGCATGATCCGGACGGCGGGCAAAAGGGCCATACCCGGGAAAGCGGTGCAGGTACGTTCCGGACACTGGCCAAGGGATGCACATTCGTGCGGCTGCGGTATTGCGCGTTGGAGAGGCGGAATGCTTTTGAGCGATGCTTTTGAGCGTGTTGGAGCGGTGTACTTGGGCGGAACCCGTGAGCATTCCCGAATTGGCGAAATTTTTTCCTCTACTTTCGATTTTCGGGACCGGATTTGCGAAACGTAGAGTAAAGGGCTGGGGGACCAGCCCCTCCTCATCAAACCGTACGTGCGGTTTTCCCGCATACGGCTTTCCGACGTTCTTCACCTTGCGCAATACGTACTTCGCCACGTGGTAACGGACCGCAGTCTGGCTTCCCTCAGGATTTCGTGGAAGCGAGACTTCCTCAGGTTCCACTTCTTGTACTTCTTCCGGCTGAAGATCATCGGTTGGCCGTCTTTCCATCCACCGTTGCATAGCAGTTCCTCCATCCGATGATTTTCGGATTGAGTGTCTTTACCAGCTCTTTGAGATGCTTCCTCAGCAAGGTACGGGAGGCCGTTGCTTCTTTCACCTTCGCCCGCATCTTCTTCATGGCTTTCCTGGATGGAAAGCACCGAAGGATGCGCGCCTCCTTTCCCCCTTTGCGCATCACCGGCATCCGGCGGAGGTGGCGGCTCAAGAAGTCGAATCCCTGATCTCGTTCACACGTCCATAGGTTCACCAGTCTGCTTTTCTCCGTGTTCATCGTCAATTCCAGTTTCTGAAATACCGCCTTCAGAACCCGGATCGACTCGATCGCTTCCGCTTTCCGATGACACAGCACAACCAGATCATCCGCGTATCGCACCAATGTTCCCAAATGGGCGAATCGCCTTGCCCGGATGGTATCGAGGTAGTTCAGGTAGATATTGGCCAACAGCGGCGAAATGACACCGCCCTGCGGGCTCCCGATCTCGGATTCATGAAACTGATCATCTTTCATGACCCCCGCTTTCAGCCACCCGCGAATCAGTTTGAGCACCTTCCGGTCTGACACCCGCATCTCCACAAGTTTCATCAGCTTCTCATGCGAGATGTTGTCGAAGTACCCCTTGATGTCGACGTCCACCACCCAGTACACCTGACCATTGTTCACGACGCTTCCTTTGTTGGCCTTTACCTGCTTCCACGCGCAGGTCATGATGTCTTCGCGGCAGATCTTGTCATACAGCGCATGGAACCGCCTCGTTGGCTTTTCCTTGGCTGCAAGGTACGGGGCTCGCTGGAGGGCCTCCCTGGTTCCAGACATCACGGTCTCCACATGCCGATCCCCATACACCGGAGGGTTCTTCCGTGCTGCTCCAAGTTCTTCACACGTTCCGTGGCCTTCGCGCTTCGCCTCGGCGCTCGGCACCCTCTTGTCCCTTTCGGGTTAAAATTGACGATGCGGCAGGATTCACTTCATGTTACGGCCTGCGGAGTTGCTTCACATGCTTCTGGCATGCTTTTCGCAGGGCTTCAACCCACGGATTTCGCCCTAAGTTGCCTGCTAGCTACGGGGCAGCTTGGCCTTTACCCCGGCTGGACTTGCACCAGCTAGCGATGCCTGGCTTGGCCAGACGCACAGAGGAATAGATTTCGCTTATCCAGGCCGGGTCCCCTAAAAACAAAGCGGCCGGCCGGGACCGAAATCCCGATCGACCGTCAAAGCCGGCGCGCCTGCTTTGCACCATTCTATCTGTTGTTGATCCACGGCAATCCCGAGCGTTTCTTCGGCGCCTGCTGCTGCTTCGGCCGGCGCTGTGTGCGGCCGGAGACGGAGCGAATGGATGCTTTTTTCACTTTGCGTTCCGCCGGTTTCGCACTGTGCTCGACGGCCGTCTCCGCGGTCTCGGCTATGCCGTCGTCCTGACCGGAATCTTCGGGCGCAGCCCCTCTGCGGCAGTCCGCATACGGCAGATCGCCGATGCCGTGCGGATACGGCATGGGCCAGGCCGGCGGACAGGGCCCCCAGTCCGGGCCTGCCATGCCGTGCCCGTGCGCGCCGTACGGGGCACCGCCGACATGGGCATGAGCCGACAGGCCGGGCCAGCCCGGCTGGCCATGGACTGCGGCCTGCACCGGCCATTCATATCCGTGGCCCGACCAGACCGGATCCGCGCCCCAGGGCGCGCCGGCTGCTGCGCCGGGCATCGGCCAGTCCGTACCGGCTGCCGCCATGCCCGGATACGGAACCCCATAGCCCATTCCGTAGCCCGGAACATCCTGATGACCCGCCATGCCGTAAGGCGGATAACCCGTTCCGGCAATGGCCCCGGGCTGTGCGAACGTCTCGAGCGCGGGCATTTGGATTTGCTGGAACGGATGCTTCGCCTTGTCCGGGAAGTCTGCACCGTGGGGCGGGTAAGCCGCATGGTGCTCAGGATATACCGCATGGTGCGGCTCGGGACAATACGGTTTCATCGGTTGATGGATCGGCTCCGGCATCGGAAGGGGGACCGGTTTCGGCAGCTTCGTCCAATCGACCGGCTTCGGATAATGGACCTCCTTCGGATACTCGACCGTCTTCGGATTCTCGACCTCCTTCGGATACTCGACCTTCTTCGGGTACTCGACCATCTTCGGTTGCTCGATCGGTTTCGGCGGTTCCATCTTGGCCTCGGCGGCCGGCTGCAGCTTCGACAAATCGATCGGTTTCGGCTGCTCGATCGGCGCCGTCGGCGCTTTGCCGGGGATGACGCCGGTGAACGCTTTACCCGGGATCGGACCTTCCGCACCAATATGGTGCAACTCCTGCGGATATTCATGCGAATGGCCGCCGTGCTTGCCGCCGTCCGCCGCGTATCCGCCGGGTTTCGGGATATAGACGATCTCCCCGGTCATCAGGACGTTCGGGTTCTTGAGCTGGGGATTCGCCTTGATCAAATCCGCGAGCGGTACGCCCCAAGCCTTCGACAGCTTCCACAGCGTGTCGCCCTGGACGACCTTGTGCTGATGCATCCAGTTGCCGGCGGGAGCGGGCGCTTTCTTCGCCGGAATCTTGATCTTCATGCCGACGTCAATGACATCCGGATTTTGGATGCCGGGGTTGTATTCCAGCAGATCCTGGACCGTCACGCCGTGTTTGGCTGCAATACCGGACAACGTGTCGCCTTTTTTGACCGTATAGATCTTCACGAACCGTATGACCTCCTGTCACGTTCTTCATGCGCAGCGGCGATTGGCTAATGGGCAGGCGTCCCCGCTGCCTGTCGTTAACATCCTATGCATCCGCTGGGCGGGTGTCCCCAATCGAGGGCAAAAAAAATCTGCCACGCCTGTCCGGCCCAAAGCCGGATCCGACGGAGCAGACCGCCAATCTGAAGCTTCACTTGTAAACTTGAACGCCGTCCACCGTAACGATCTTGCGGAATTCCTCAAGCAGGTGCGTCGTGATCGGGCCCGCCTTGCCGGCGCCGATCGTGCGGCCGTCGACCTCGCGCACGGCGATGACTTCCGCCGCCGTGCCGGTGAAGAACACTTCGTCGGCCGTATAAACGTCATGCAGCGTGAACGGCTCTTCCCGCAGCGGGTAGCCGAGCTTGCCGCACAGCTCGATGATCGCGCCGCGCGTAATGCCTTCAAGCGCGCCGACCCAGCACGGCGGCGTGTAGACGACGCCTTTCTTCACGATGAAGATGTTGTCGCTCGAACCTTCGGCGACATACCCTTGCGCGTTCAGCATGATCGCCTCGCCGACGCCCGCCAGATTCGCCTGGAGCTTCACGAGGATGTTGTTCAAATAGTTGAGCGACTTGATCTTCGGGTTGAGCGCGTCCGGGATGTTGCGCCGCGGCGAGACGGAGATCGACACGAGCCCGTTGCGGTACGCTTCTTCCGGATAGATCGCGAGTTGTTCGACGATGATGATAACGAAAGCCTTCGGACAGCGGCGCGGATCGAGCCCCAGGTCGCCGGGACCGCGCGAGACGACGAGCCGGATGTAACCGTTCCGGAGCTCGTTGCGCCGCACCGTCTCCACGACCGCTTCCTGCATTTCTTCGTAGGTCAACGGAATGTCGAGCTGGATGGATTTGGCCGAATCATACAGCCTGTCGAGGTGTTCCTTGAGCCGGAAGATGTTGCCGTCATAGATGCGGATCCCCTCGAAAATGCCGTCGCCGTACAGGAAACCGTGATCGTAGACCGAAATCTTGGCATCCTCTTTCGCGACGAAGTCGCCGTTCAGGTAAATCCACTGCTGTGCCATGCGTGCGTTTGCACCTCCACTAAGAGTTCGTTGCTTAGTTCCGGGTTACGTCTCCCATGCGAAGCTGGGATAGCTGCCCAATATGCGAACCTGGCAGCCGATCGCCTCGATCTCGGCAATGGCCGCAGGCAGCAGAACCGTTTCGAGCGACATCTCCAAATCAATGAAGAAGTAGTAGCTGCCGAGTTTCTTCTTCGTCGGACGCGACTCGATGCGCGACAGATTGATCCGCCTCCAGGCGAACGCGGACAGCACCTGATGCAGCGCGCCCGGGTAATCTTCCGGCAGCGTGACCAATATGCTTGTCTTCGCCTTGTCCGAACGGCGCAGCGTGAACGGCTCGCGGCCGACGAGCAGAAAACGGGTGTAATTGTTGTTGTGATCCGTCACTTGCGCGCGCAGCACGTCCAGACCGTGCAGCCGGGCGCCGCCCAACGTGCCGATCGCGGCCCAGCCGTTGCCCGGATTCTCCTTCACGATCCGGATGCCTTCCGTCGTCGAGCCGACGGTCTCGCGTTCGGCATGCGGCAGATATTCCCTCAGAAACCTCATGCACTGCGCCATCGCCACCGGATGGCTGAACACCTTTGTGATCTTCGAGAAATCCGGGCTGCCGTCCGGTCCGGCCGTCTCGGCCAGGCGGCCGATCAGGTTCTGGATGGACGGATAAACCCATTCCGCCTGGATCGGCAGATCGACCTCGTGGACAAGCCAGTCCGCATGAAGGCTTACCGATCCTTCGATCGTGTTCTCGATCGGAATGACGCTGTAATCGGTCTCGCCGGACGCGGTCGAGAGAAAGACGTCCGCGATCACACTATAATAGCGATATTCGACGGGGGTGTCGCCAAACAGATGCCGCGCGGCTTCGTCCGACGTCGATCCCGCGGGGAGCAATGCAACCTTGATCATGCGCGTACTTCTCCTTTGATCCGTTCGAAGAGCGGCACCCGGACGGCGTCCGCGCCGGGTTCGACGATTTCCGGTCCGGCGGACGCCGGCTTCAGCCACAGCGTCTCCGCCGCAATGTTCTCCGCGGCAAACGTCCGGAGCAGAAAGCGCTCCAGCTCCGCCTTGCGCGTGCTTTCGCTGTCGACGAACGCGAGCATCGTCGGTCCCGCGCCGCTGAGCGCCGCGCCGAGCGCGCCGTGCTCGGGCGCTTCGGCGAGAATCTTCGACATGCCGGGGATGAGCGCGGCCCGGTACGGCTGATGCAGCCGGTCTTGCATGGCGAACCCGAGCAGATCGAGCCGGCCGGCGGCCAGCGCCGCCACGAGCAGCGAGCTGCGGCCGATGTTGAATACGGCGTCGCCGCGGCTGTACGAATCGGGCAGCGCGTGTCTCGCGCGTTCGGTCGGCAGACGGAACGACGGAATCGCAACGAGCACTTCGAGATTCGGCGGAGGATCCAGCCGGACATGCTTCGCCCGGTTGCCGTCCCAGGATGCGGCCACGATGCCGCCGAACAGGCAGGCGCCGACGTTGTCGGGATGGCCTTCCAGATCCGATGCGATTTCCAGCAGCCGGGTCTTGGGCAGCGGCGAGCCGATCAGCGCGTTCGCCGCCGCAAGTCCGCCGACGATCGCAGCCGCGCTGCTGCCGAGGCCGCGCGCCAGCGGGATATCGGTGTATGCCGCGATATGCAGTTCCGGCATCGGCACGCCGGCTTCGGCGTACACAAGCTGCGCTGCCTTGTAGATCAGATTGTCACGGCCGGCGGGAAGGCCGGC
This sequence comes from Thermobacillus sp., assembly GCF_003390775.1. Taxonomy (NCBI): domain Bacteria; kingdom Bacillati; phylum Bacillota; class Bacilli; order Caryophanales; family Paenibacillaceae; genus Thermobacillus; species Thermobacillus sp. The sequence continues at coordinate 34,071 of NZ_QEWA01000051.1, forward strand.
GAGCTCCTTGCCGAACAATTCGAGGCGGGCCTTGCCGTCATCGGCCTCCGCCATTTCGATCCAGGAATAGAGCGACAGCGCCATGCCGAGCGCGTCGAACCCGGGGCCGAGATTGGCGGTGCTGGCCGGCACCTTCGCCAGTACGCGGCGCATCATCGCTCACCTGCTGCAGAAGCGCCGACTGATTCCGACGGGCAGTTCCCGCCCGGCATGTGCGGGTTGTCTTGACCTAGCATAACAGGATGATGGACTCCTCTCGCGCAAATGGGATTGACCTGACTCGGGCTGCAAGTTTTATCCTTCAACCCGATAGACGCTCTTGATCTGCTTGATGACATCCAGCGATTCGAACGCCTGCAGGACGCGCCTCATGGCGGCCCGGCTGGCATCGTGCGTGATGATGACGAGATCCGCCGTCTGATCCGAGGCGGTCGGCTGCTGCAGAAGCGACTCCAGGCTGACCTCGTGTTCGGCGAACACCTGCGTGATCTGCGCAAGCACGCCGGCGCGGTCCTGGACGCGGAGCAGCAGGAAATTTTTATACGCCACTTCCGCTTCGGACTTCAAAATTTTCTCCTTGAAGACGGCCGCGGACTGCTTGCCGTTCACGCCGAGCTTCAGGTTCTTCGCGACGGCCACCAGATCGGCCACGACCGAAGTCGCCGTCGGCAGCTCGCCCGCGCCGGCGCCGTAGAACATCGTCTCGCCGACCGCCTCGCCGCGCACGAAGACGGCGTTGAAGACACCGCTGACCGACGCGAGCGGATGATCGCGCTTCACCATCGTCGGCTGCACGCTGACGCTGATCCGGTCGTCCTGCCGGTCGGCGATGCCGATCAGCTTGAGCTCGTAACCGAGCTTCTTCGCGCAGGCGATGTCTTCCTTCGTCACCTTCGAAATGCCTTGCACCTCGACGTCCGAAAGCTCCACGTTCATCCGGAATCCGATCGTCGCCAGGATCGTCATCTTGCGCGCCGCGTCGAGACCTTCGACATCCGAGGTCGGGTCGGCTTCGGCGTAGCCGAGCTGCTGGGCTTCCTTGAGCACCTCTTCGTAGGAAGCCCCCTCCTGGCTCATCTTCGTCAGAATGTAGTTGGTCGTGCCGTTCACGATCCCCATGATCCGGTCGATCCGATCCGACGAGAACCCTTCGATCAGCGTCCGGATGATCGGGATGCCGCCGGCGACGCTCGCTTCATACATGACGTCGCATCCGTGCTCGCGCGCCGTGGACAGAATCTCGGAGCCGCAGAGCGCCATCAGGTCCTTGTTCGCGGTGACGACGTGTTTGCCGAGCTTCAGCGCTTCGAGAATGTAGGCCTTCGTCGGCTCGACGCCGCCCATCACTTCCACCACGACGTCGATCTCGGGGTCGCGCACGACTTCCCACGGATCGTCCGTCAGTTTCGCCGATTCGATCGCGACGGCGCGCGGCTTGTCGAGCTGTCTGACGGCAATCCGCGCGATTTCGATCGGCGAACCGACCTGCCCGATCAGGTCTTCGCGGTGGCCTTCGACGATGCGCACCACGCCCGTTCCGACGGTACCGAGTCCGAGCAGCCCCACTTTTACCGGTTTCATACGTCTCTCCTCCACTGCCATGATCTCTCTTGTCAACCCTGTCCCGCGACGGCCGCCCGCCGGACGCCGTCCTGCTTCCGTATGCCGTCGATCAGCACCGGAAGCGGCGCGGACAAGCCGGATATATCGACGGAAATAACGACATTGGCCAGTCCCTGCAGCGGGATGCTCTGGTGAATGGTCAGCACGTTGCCTTCGCACTCCGCCACGTAAGCGAGCACTTTCGACAAAATGCCCGCACGGTGCTCCAGATCCATGGAAATCGTGACGATCCGCTCCCGCTCGATCTGGTCGAGCGCATAAACCCCGTCCTTGTATTTGTAGAACGCGCTGCGCGACAGGCCGACCCGCTCCACCGCCTCGTGAACGGTCTCCGCCTCGCCGCGTTTCAGCATGTCGAGCACCCGGAACGTCTTGACGATCGCCTCCGGCAGGAGATCCTCCCGAACGACAAAATAACGTTCCGCCATGAAACGTCCTCCCTGCGAAGACAAATGTTCACCTATAGCGGACATTATACAGGATCGGTACGCCGCCCGCAAGTGAGATTTGACTGTTTTCCGCGAAAAATAAGACAGCACATCCTGCGGGGCGGGGGCTCCATGCATGAAGCGGGACTTTGCCAAAGAAAAAGAGCCGCCGGGCGGCTCCTTCATTCTTCGACATAATCGGCGCCTTCGAAGAATTCGAACACAAAGTCGCCGATCCGAACCGTATCGCCGTCCTGGCAGCCGGCTTTGCGCAGCGCAGCGTCCACGCCCATGTTGCGCATGACGCGCCCGAACCGCATGACGGCATCGTAGGAATTCATATTCATCCGCTTGACGTACCGTTCGATCCGGGCGCCTTCGACGACATACGTGCCGTCATCCTCGCGGCGCACCGCAAACGCGTCGTCATCCTTCTCTTCGAACTTGTATACGACGCGGTCCGCCGTCTCCTTCAGCTCCTGGGCGGACACCGTCTCCGGCACGCTGTCCAGCAGCTCCGCCGCTTTGAACATCAGTTCCCGCACGCCCTGCTTCGTCAGGGATGAAATCGGCACGATCTCCGGTGCGTTCTCTCCCAGTTCCGCTTCAATCCGCTCCCGGAACGAGGCGAGGTTCTCCTCCGCTCCCGGCACGTCCATCTTGTTCGCCGCGATAATCTGCGGCCGCTGCGCCAGCTTCTCGTTGTACTTCGCAAGCTCCGCGTTGATCGTCTTCCAGTCCTCGTACGGATCGCGGCCTTCCGAGGCGGAGATGTCGACGACGTGGATAATGACCCGCGTCCGCTCGACGTGGCGCAGAAACTCATGTCCGAGGCCGACGCCTTCGGCGGCCCCCTCGATCAACCCCGGCAAGTCGGCCAGAACGAAACTCCGCCCTTCCTCGACTGACACGACGCCGAGATTCGGCGTCAGGGTGGTGAAGTGATAAGCGCCGATCTTCGGTTTCGCCGCCGACACGACGGACAGCAGCGTCGACTTGCCCACGCTCGGATAGCCGACCAGACCGACGTCGGCCATTACCTTGAGCTCGAGGACAACCCACCGCTCCTCGCCTTCCTCGCCTTTCTCCGCAATGTACGGCGCGGGATTTCGCGGCGTGGCGAAGCGGATGTTGCCGCGGCCGCCGCGGCCGCCGCGGGCGACGACCACTTCCTGGCCGTGGCGGGTGAGGTCCGCAATGATCTCCCCCGTATCATCATCTACGATGACCGTTCCTGGCGGCACGCGGACGATCAGCGGCTCGGCATTGGCGCCGTGCATGCCCTTGGGCTTGCCCTTCTCGCCGCGCGCGGCCTTGAAATGTTTCTGATAGCGGAAATCGACCAGCGTGCGCAGCCCTTCGTCCACGCGGAAGATGACGTCTCCGCCTTTGCCGCCGTCGCCGCCGGCCGGACCGCCGTCCGGCACATGCAGTTCGCGCCGGAACGAGATGATGCCGTCGCCGCCGTCGCCGCCTTTTACATAGATTTTCGCTTTGTCGACAAACATGTCTTCCTCCGTTTTCAGCTCCCGAGATCGGCGGCCAGCATCACTTCCGTCAGCTCCGGCTCAAGCCGTTCCGCACGGAATGGCGATCGCTTCAGCCGCTGGCGAATCCTGTCGTGCGCATCTTTCGTCTGGATGAACTCGCCGTCGAACTTCAGCACGGCCTTAAGGGCCGCTTCTTCCCGGTCCAGCCGCACGGTGAGCTGCGCCGGCTCTTCCGCACCGGGTTTCGCGCCGTAACGGTAAACGTTGATGACATCGATCAGTGCGGCGGCCGCGGCCTCCGCATCAAACGGCAGTTCGGCCAGGTTGAGTTCATCCGGAAGCTCAAGATGCAGCGTGATCGGACCGGGCGCCGTCCTGAACGACTGCGCGTACAGGATGAGAGAAGGAACCCCGAGCTTGGCGATCCGGCTTTCCTCTTGCATGCGCTGTCTTATTTTCTCCACGCATTCCACGGTCTTATCCGGTTTGTTCATCCGGATGTAGCCGTACAAGACTTGCAAGTCATTCATCCAATCGTGGCGGTGATGATTGAGCGTGCGGATGGCCGTCCACTGCAGCGTCCGCATCATCCGCTCATGACCCGTCTCCCGTTCTTTCCGGTCGATCAGCACCCAGAACAGCGCAGCCGCGGCAACCCACAGGATGAATACGAGATGCGCCCACCATTCCGTCCGCCAGATCCATACGGCAGCCGCGGGCAGCACGACGGATGCCGCGCCGTAAATCTTCGCCATGCGATAGCGATTCATGTGACCGTCCTCTCTCCCGGCACAAGTAAAACGGTTCATGCCGCCTTATCCCAGCGGCATGTCCGATTGCGTCGAAAGATAAGCCGGTATAAGCCCGATACTTATACGTTCTTATCTTTCAAGTCTTTCAAGCAAAACGTCCCGCGCCGCCTCGTCCTGCCGACGCATCCGTTTTGCGGTAAACCGTTCAAATGCAAGTTCTTCTTCCCGTTAACAAAAATCCCGGCCTGTCGCCAGACCGGGATTGTACATTACTCTGCTGCCGCCGCCACAGGCGCAACTTCCACCGGATATACGCTGACTCTCTTCCGATCGCGGCCCCAGCGTTCGAACTTCACGACGCCTTCGATTTTGGCGTACAGCGTGTCGTCCTTGCCGATGCCTACGTTGCGGCCCGGGTGGATTTTCGTGCCGCGCTGACGCACCAGGATGTTGCCGGCTTTGACCGTTTGGCCGTCGGCACGCTTCACGCCGAGTCGTTTCGATTCGCTGTCGCGGCCGTTCTTCGTCGAGCCTACGCCCTTCTTGGAGGCGAACAGCTGAAGATCGAGTCTAATCATGTTGTTTCCCTCCTTCTTCACAGGTTTCCCGAACAACGACATATTTGCCGTATGATTGTTGAATCGTATCCAGCATGACGACCATGGATTCGAGCAGAAGCTGAACCTTGTCGTCAGCGGCTGGCGTTCCCGTCTCCGGGATCGCCGATTGAAGCCATCCGTTCCGCATCGAATACGGAAGCCGGATTCCCGTCAGCGTCTCGATGGCGTTGACGGTGCCGACCGTCACGGCGGACACGCCGGCGCACACGATATCCTCGCCGCGTTTCGCGTAGTTCGCGTGGCCTTCGGCCGCGAACGAGACAATCCGCCGGTCGGACGGTCTCCGGACGATCGTGATCGTAATCATGGCTTTGGTCTTACGCCTCGATCTTGCCGATCGTCACTTTCGTGTACGGCTGGCGATGGCCTTGCTTGCGGCGGTAGTTCTTCTTCGGCTTGTACTTGAAGACGATGATCTTGCGTCCCTTGCCGTGCTTCTCGACGGTTCCCGTCACCTTGGCGCCGGCGACGACGGGCGTGCCCGTTACGAAACCGCCATCCTTGGATACGGCGAGAACGCGGTCGAACGTGATGCTGTCGCCTTCATTCGCGTCCAGCTTCTCAACGTAGATGACGTCGCCTTCTTGCACCTTGTATTGCTTGCCGCCAGTTTCGATGATCGCGTACATGGATTTCCTGCACCTCCCTGATCTAAGACTCGCCTGAACCAGGCGGCGTCCGCATCCGCGGGCGCGCTTGCCAGCCCGTTCCGAGCGGTTGTAGCCGGTGTGTCGCAGGAAGGACACACATGAAGTGATTCTAGCATACTTTCGGCCGCAGTTCAACAGGGATGTAATTGCCCGGCGGTGCAGGCGGCCGGCGGCGATGTCGACCGTGCTGCGGCCAGACCGTGACCGAAGCAAACAAGCGAAGATTTTTCCTCCAATCCGGAAAGTCGGGGCAAACCCTCCGAAACAGAAGAAAATGCTTCGCTTATTCTCGCCATTTCCGCCGATTTCAATCGCTTCACTTATCCGTCATCCGGGACTTTGACGTCCGTCAGCCACCGTCCCGCATGCGACCGGCGCCGGCGTAGACCACGCCCCGGCCGCCGCACGCGGCGCAAGGCTCATACAACCGGAGCGTCGCGTCCCGGCGCACCTTCTTGCGCGTCATTTCCATCAGCCCGAGCCGGGTCCAGCCGAGCACGTGACAGGCCGTCCGGTCCTGCCGCGCCAGCATTTCGAGCCGCTCCGCGACCTGCGTCCGGTGCCGTTCATCCCCCATGTCGATGAAGTCGATCAGAATGATGCCGCCTGTATCGCGCAGTCTGAGCAGCCTGGCGATTTCTTCGGCCGCCTCGATATTCGTCGCAAACACCGTGTCTTCCAGATCCGTCGTGCCGACGTAGCGCCCGGTGTTCACGTCGATGACCGTGAGCGCCTCCGTCTGGTCCCACACGAGCGATCCGCCGCTCGGGAGCCGGATTTCCCGTCCGTAGGCCTGCTCCAGCTGAACCCGCACGCCGTGCTGTTCGAACAATCCTTTCTCCCGCGAACCGTACAGACTGACGCATTCCAGCTTCGCGGGCGCCATGCTCCCGATCAACGCCCGCATTTCCTCGAGTGCGGCCGCGTTGTCGATCCAGATGCGGTCCGTTCCGGCGTCCAGCATGTCGCGGACGAGCCGGTACATCAGGCCGGCATCGCGGTGCAATTCGCAAGGCGCGGCCGCCGCTGACGCCTTCACTTCAATCTCCCGCCAGAGCCCGCGCAGGAATTCAACGTCTTCGCGCAGCCGTTCATAAGATTCCCCTTCGGCCGCCGTCCGCAAAATGATGCCTTCTTCGCCCTGGCGGATGCGTTCGCCGGCTTCCTTGAGCCTGTCCCGCTCCCGGTCGTCCGCCACTTTCTTGGACACGGCGACGTAGTCCGCATGGGGCATATAAACCAAATACCGTCCGGGCAGCGTGTAATGCGTCGTCACGCGGGCGCCCTTGCCGCCGTGCGGCTCCTTGGCGATCTGGACGATCAGCTCCTGTCCCGGGCGAAGCAGCTCCGCAATGGACGGCTTCATCTTCGGCTGACGTTCCAGGTGCGGATGCAGCACGTCGTCGATATACAGAAAAGCGTTCCGGGCCAGGCCGATATTGACAAAAGCCGCCTGCATGCCGGGGAGTACGTTCTCGACCCGGCCGAGGTACAGGTTCCCGGCCAGCTTGCCTCCCGCGGCTTCCTCGATGTCGTACTCGATCAGCCGACCGTCCGCCATGACCGCCGTCTCGATCGTCTGGCGGCCGACGTGGACCAGGATCTCTTTCATCTGCATCATCACCTGCCCGGAACGTAAATGTTTGCACCCTGCCGTTCCATTTTACCCGAAAAGCTCGGAAACTGCACGATTTTGTCCGCCGGAACAGAAATAGGTCCCGATCACACGCTCCTCCGGCACGACGCCCTCGATGCGTCCGCCTTCGCCCAAAACATAGACGAGATGATACCGCCCCTTGCGAAAAAGGCGCAGAATGTCCCCCACCCGGCAGGCCGGCTGTACGACAATCGGCAGCGCAAGCGTCCCCTTCGCCCTGTCCCTGGCCGAGTCCGCTTCGCGCCTGACCAGAAAACGCATGAACAGGTAGGGAATATCCCGCATCATCCGCCAATTCGAAGCAAGCAGGAACAATCCGACGAGCAGCAGGTTGAGCTGCACGCCGCCGAACAACGGGATGCACGCCACGGCTACCATCGCCAGGCTGAGCGCGAGTCCGATCCGCACGCTCCATTTCAGCGCGGACTGGTAGGGCATCCTGGCGGTCATCCATGCCGACAGCAGCCGGCCGCCGTCGAGCGGCTGAATCGGCAGCAGATTGAACAAAGCGATGATCGCGTTCGCGTGCGCGATGTATATCGCCCATCCGGGATCGATGCCTTCGAACCGCGTGCAGAGCAGCGCCGCCGTCCCCATCCAGACATTCTGGAGCGGACCGGCGGCCGCCACGACCGCTTCCTCTGCCGCCGGGACGGAGCCCGCTTCCTCCGTCTCGGCCGCTCCCCCGAACGGGAGAAGACGGATCTCCCGGACGCGCCAGCCGAAGGCCCGCATCGCCATCACGTGGCCGAGTTCATGGACGATGACGATCGTGAACAGGACGGCCAGTTCTCTGATGTATCCGGTGGCCGCGGAGGCGAGCATGACGAAGACGAACAGCGGATGGAAGGTCCACCGGATGCCGAAGCACCTAATCAAGCGGAACCACGTCCGCGGGGTCGACATATTTGCCGTCGACCCGCACGGCGAAGTAGAGCAGACTCCGCGATCCGTCCTCCGTCTCCGGCAGCACGCCGATCCGGTCGCCCGCTTCCACCCAGTCGTCCGGCGCGACGAAGACCGATTTCATCCGGCCGTAGACGGTCATCCGTTTGCCGGCGTGCCGGATGACGACGCTGTAGCCTTCGTTCTCGCCGCCCGTCACATGGGTCACCCGGCCGGTCTCCGCCGCCGTCACGATCGATCCGGGCTTACCCGCGATCTCGATGCCGGCAAGCGTCTCCGCGAACGAGCGGACGATCTCGCCCGACGCCACGGGCGCGGCGACAGGAAGGCCGGGGCCGACCTCCGTCCGCTCACCCTCCTGTCCGAAAATGGGAATAAAGGCAGGCGACCCGGTGAACGTTCTCTGGTACCATTCCGCCGCGGCCCGCGTATCCATATCCTCCGTCAGCGCCCGCGCGATCAGCCGCTGCGGCGCCGAAGCCCAGGGCTCGTCCAGCCGGAACAGTCCCCATACCGCCGCAAACAGCACAGCCGCAACCGCAAGTCTCACCATAAGGCTGCGGATCATTCCGCCGCGCTGCCGCGGTTCCTCCCCGTCGATCAGACCGGGTGCGCGGCCCCGTCCCGACGCAGCCAGCCATTCGCGGGAGCGCTGCTTCCATTCCGTCTCCGGATCGCGTTCCGCGCGGTCTTGCGGCAGAGCCGCCGGGCGCGGCGCCGAGGCGCGGCCGCCGGAGACGCTCCCGTGCACGGAGACGCGGTCGCCTGTGACGCCCCCGGTCACGGGAATGCCGTCCGGATTCACCGATGCTGGCCGGATGCCGTCCGCATCCGTTTCGCTTTGATTCGCTTCCAGAATGGCGCGTATCCGTTCCGCTCTTCGGCGCTTGACGCCGCTGACCCTTGCCATGACGATTCCTCCCCGATGCGCATCATCCGGCCGGTTCCGATGCCCGGCAGGCTTGTTCACTACCACGTTATGAGCGGGAGCAAGCGAATATGCCGTCTTTGAAAATACGGCAGACAGCCGTTCGGACCGGTGATATAGTAAGGTGTGATTGAACATCGCGGCTTGCGGCCGCTCGCGGTCGAGGAGGACTGTTCGGAAATGTGGCTTGTGTATGCGGCTTGTTCCGCCGTGGCATTCGGTCTGCGCGGCATTTTGTACCAGCGGCTCTCGCCGCTTCCGCTTGACCGGAACGTCCTGCTGTCAGGCGTTTTCTTTACCGGATTTCTGATCTCCCTCACGCTTGCCTTCCTGAATGGGCAGGCATGGGAGATCGAAACGGCCGTCGGCATTCAGATGGGGGTGTGCTCGTATGTGGCGAACATGGCCATGTACCGGGGGTTTGCCGCCGGGAAGCCGTCGATCGTCGCCGTCCTGTCCGCGCTGCCTCCGGTCGTTGTGGTGCTCGTCGCGTGGCTGCTCTGGGGCGAGCGGCTGAACTTCGGACAGTCAGCGGCGTTTCTGCTGATCGTCGCCGGCGTCGTGCTGATCCGGTATGCGCGGGACTTCACGCTCGCCCATTGGAACAGCGCGAAATGGGGGCTCGTGACGATGCTGTTTTTCGGCTTCAACGACCTGTCCAGCAAATGGTCGACGATGCTTGGCGCCGACCTGTACCCGGTGCTCGCTTGCATGTTCGGCACGGGCACCGTGCTGTTCCTCCTGTCCCGCCGGGCCGGGAAGCGGCGCTCCGCGGATGCGCTCGTCCGTCCCGCGGGTGCGGAACCACCAGCCAATGCATGGACCGAACGGCGCACGTTCGGCGTCGGCATGCTTGTCGGCCTGACGAACGCCGTCGGCATGATCTTGATCGTCACGGCGTTCGAGACCGGCATCACCGGACTGGTCTCGGCGATCGTCGCGTTGAACGTGCTGCTCATCCTGCTGTACACCCGCATCGTCGTCCGCGAGCGGTTCTCACCGCGCGAGGCGGCCGGCATCCTGCTCACGGTCGGCGGCGTGATTACGCTCCGCTTGCTCGCCTGAAACGCGAAACGGGCTGTTTCCCACAGAAGCCGCAAGCGGCTTTGGGTAAACAGCCCGTTCAATTTTCTTCACGTTGCCTGTTCGGGATCCTGCTGATGCGCCCGGATGCTGAACACCAGTCCGATGCAGACCATGTTGATGAGCAGCGACGTGCCGCCGTAGCTGATGAACGGCAGTGTGATGCCGGTGATCGGCATCAGGCCGATCATCATGCCGATGTTCTGGAAGATCTGGAACACGAACATCGACACGATCCCGACGATGATGTATGAACCTTTCAGATCGGTGCACTGGAACGCGATCATGATCATACGGTAGATCAGCAGGAAGTACAGGAGCAGCAGCAGCGCGGCTCCCTGGAACCCGAACTCCTCTCCGATGACGACGAAGATCGAATCCGAATACGGATACGGAATAAACCGCCGGTTCTTCATGTCGCCCTTCATGTACCCGTCCCCGGTGAGCCCGCCCGAGCCGATCGCGATCAGCGATTTCTCCGACTGGTGCTTCGCGTCGTCCGATGCCGTCTCCGGATTGATGAACGTATTGATGCGCTCGTACCAGTGATGTTTTCCTTTGTCGCTCAGGAATTGTTCGATCTCCTCATTGTACGTGTTGAACATTGCCACGAACAGGATGAGGCTGACGACCATCAGGGCAATGCCGGTCAGCACATGCCAATATTTGACCCGGCCGATCCAGAGCATGCCGAGCAAGATGACGATGTAGATGATCGCGTTGCCCAGGTCAGGCTGAATCATGACGAGCGCGAACGGCAGCAGCGAGATCGCGGCGACCGGCAGGAGATCGGACTTGAACGAGAGCGGATCGCCGTCCCGGCGGGCGAGAATGCTCGCCACCGTCATGATCAGCAGGATTTTCATGAATTCGGCCGGCTGGAACAGCAATCCGTCCGCCAGCTTGAACCAGCTCCGAGCGCCGTTGATCTCTACGCCGAAGAAATAGACGAGCACCAGCAGCAGAACGCCGAAGCCGTAGAGCACATACCAGTATTTCAGGAAAAACCGGTAGTCGAACAGCGTTGCGAAGACCGCAACGGCAAATCCGGCCAGAAAGAAAATGAGCTGCTTCAGGTCATAATTGGGATACATCGGGTTGCCGTATGTCGCGCTCCGGACAACCAGGACGCTGATGACCATGAGCAGCCCCAATATGAGCATGATGCCAAAGTCGATTCGCTTCAGCTTGTTCAGCACACGGCACTCATCCTATTCCGAAAAACTTGCGGAATCGCTGCATCATCCCGGTCTTGTCGTCCAGCTGCATGAGCGGCACCTTCTCCCCGAGCACGCGGCGCGCAATGTTGCGATAGGCGATCGCGGCGCGGGATGAAGGGTCCATGACGGTCGGTTCGCCGGAGTTCGCCGCCTTGATGACTTTCTCGTCATCCGGCACGATGCCGAGCAGATCGACGGCGAGCACCTGGACGATCTCGTCGACATCCAGCATCTCGCCGGATTTCACCATGTTCGCGCGGATGCGGTTGATGATGAGCCGCGCAGGAATGCGGTGTTGTTCAAGCAGCCCGATCACCCTGTCGGCGTCGCGCACGGCCGCGTTCTCCGGCGTCGTCACGATGATCGCAGCATCCGCGCCGGCCACCGCGTTGCGGAATCCTTGCTCGATGCCGGCCGGACAGTCGATGATGATATAGTCGAAATCCCGCTTCAGGTCACCTATGATCTGCTTCACCTGATCCGGCGAGATGTCGTGCTTGTCTTTCGTCTGGGCAGCCGGCAGCATGTACAGCTCGTCGAAGCGCTTGTCCTTGACCAGCGCCTGCGCGAGCCGGCACCTGCCCTCCGCGACGTCAATGATGTCATAGATGATGCGGTTCTCGAGTCCCATCACGACATCGAGGTTGCGCAGACCGATGTCCGTGTCCACCATGCACACTTTCTTGCCCTGCAGCGCGAGCGCGGTGCCCAGATTCGCCGATGTCGTCGTTTTGCCGACGCCGCCCTTCCCCGAAGTTACGACTATCGCTTCTCCCATGCCTTACACTCCTTTGAACACGATCGGATCTTGACGGAAGCGGCTCAGCCGGGAAATCTTGTCGATCCTCATCCGGCCATCCTCCAGGTATGCGAATTCCATCTGGGCGTCATCCGTCATCCATTCCTCCGGCGGCCGGCTGATGCAGTCCGCGATGCGAAGCTGGGTCGGCCGCATCAGGGAAGCCGCGATGACGGCATCCGTATTGCCCCGGCAGCCCGCGTGCGCCGTTCCCCGAAGTGCGCCCATGATGAAAATGTCGCCCGTACAGCTTACCGACCCGCCCGGGTTGACATCGCCGAGCAACAGCAGATGTCCGTCCCGTTCAACCGTCTGGCCCGAACGGATGACGCCGGTCATGACGTGCAGGTTGCCGGCGCCGGCCGGTTGTTCGGCAGGGTCGGGATCCGCTTCGATCGATTGCACGATCAGATTGCCTCGTTGCCTGATGGCGTCAACCAGGCGCTCCTTGTCCGCTTCCGAAATGCGCCGGCTGCCGAGCTTGAGCTTGACGTGCACCAGCGGCCCCGTGAGCAGCTTGTGATGGGACCGTTCCAGCTTGTCGTTCAGCTCGGCCAGCAGTTCGTCCATCCCGCAGCGGTCGTCGAGCAGGAACACCAGGCCGTCCTTCACGCCTTTGATCACGATTCGTTGCTTGCCGGTCAAGCCGTTCCCTCCCCGAAAGGGGCTGCCTTAAACGATTCGGTTTCGACAGCCCGAAATCCTGCCTGGCGGACGTTATTCTGCTTCATCCGCATTTTTCTTCGCCTTCGCTTCGAAAAGCCGGCGGGCGGGCACGTACACCGCGAGCGCAAATCCGATCTGCAGGAACAGACTCGGCGCGATGGAGTGCAGCAGGACGAATTCGAACGTTTCGTGCGTGACACGGAAAATGCGGTAGACGCCGTATGCGGCCGCATCGTACAGGAAGCAGGCCAGACCGATGACGGCGAGCGCCGCCAGCATCGGAATGCGCTTGCCTTCAAGCAAGAGGCCCGTCAGATAGGCGATCACGCCCATCAGGAGCGAGTGGACGCCGAGCAGGTGGCCGTAGAACACGATGTCCTGCACCAAGCCGAAGAAAAATCCAAGGAGCAACGCCTGATGCCGGCCTGCGTACAAGCCGGCATACAACGCAGCGACGAAAACGAAATGCGGAGCGATCCGTCCGTACATCGGCTCCGGAATGAGCCACGGCACGACGGTCGTCTCCAGCATGAACAGCAGCACCATCAGCGGAATGACCAGCTTCTTGTTCATGGTGCCGCCTCTTCGATATCCGGAGGCACGACGACGAACACTTCGGTGAGCCGGTCGAAATCGGCAGCCGGTTTGATATACGCCGTATGTGTCAGGCCGAAATCGCCCACTTGCCGGGATTCCACCGTCCCGATGACCAGCCCGTACGGGTAGACGCCGCCGAGTCCGGATGTGATGACCACGTCGTCCTTGGAGAGCGGATCGTTCTCCGCGATCCGGTTCATGACCAGCATGCCCCGCTGCGTATCATAATCTTCGATAACGCCGAATGATTCCTTGTGCTCCATGACCGTCGCGGAGATGGCCCGCGCCCCGCTGGACTCGCTGTCCAGCTGCGTGATCGGCATCACCGTTGAATAGAGCGGGAACACGCGGCTCACAAGCCCGACCAGACCGTCCGTCGTGACGACCGCCATGTCCGGCCTGATGCCGTCGGTCGACCCCAGATTGATTTTGAACGTCGGATTGAGCGGGTCCTGGCTGACGGCCACGACCTGCGCAATCACATATTCATAGTCGAACATCCGCTTCTGGCGTTCTTTGAACTCCAACGCTTCTTTGAGCCTTTCATTCTCCAGTTCGATCCGGTTGTATGTCACCCGGTCCCGGGCATACCGTGCGACGGTCGTGCGCAGTTCCTCGTTCTCCCGGTAAATTTCGCGCATCTTGCGAATGTCTTCAAACAAGCCCGCCAGGTAACCGGCGGGCTTGTAGAACCATTGCTGCACAAAGGTGACCGTATCGCCGACAAAATTTTCGGGCCATGTCAATTTATCCCGCTGTCCGAGCGAGAATCCCATGATCGCGGCGAACACAATCAGGACGATCAAGAGAACGAACAGCTTTTTGTTGCGAAATATGCGAAACAGTTCGCTCACCCGCCCCATCCGTGTATCCGGTTCTCGTCCGGTTGGCCGTCGTTAACGGCTGGAACGCGCCACCGCCGAGCCGCGGGATTTGAACAAATGGATGTTCTCCAGCGCGCGTCCGGTTCCGACCGCCACGCAATCGAGCGCGTTCTCGGCCACGATGACCGGCATGCCGGTCTCGCGCGCCAGCAGCTTGTCCAGATTGCGCAGCAGACCGCCGCCGCCCGTAAGCACGATGCCGCGGTCCATGATGTCGGCCGACAGCTCGGGCGGGCACCGCTCAAGCGTTACTTTCACCGCATCGACGATGGAACCGACCGTATCCGTGAGGGCCTCGGTAATTTCATTGGACGAGATCGGAATTGTCTTCGGCAGCCCGGTAACGAGATCGCGTCCGCGGATCTCGACCGATTGCTCATGATCAAGCGGCAGCGCCGAGCCAATGTCCAGCTTGAGCTGCTCCGCCGTCCGCTCGCCGATCAGCAGATTGTAAGTCCGCTTGATATACTGAATGATCGCTTCGTCCATCTCGTCGCCGGCGACCCGGATCGAGCGGCTCGTCACAATGCCGCCGAGCGAAATAACCGCGACTTCCGTCGTGCCGCCGCCGATGTCGACGACCATGCTCCCCGTCGGCTCCCATACCGGAAGATCGGCGCCGATCGCCGCGGCGAACGGCTCCTCGATCGTATAGGCTTCGCGCGCGCCCGCCTGCCGCGTCGCGTCTTCGACGGCGCGTTTCTCGACGGCCGTAATGCCCGAAGGCACACAGACCATGACATTCGGATTGCGCGAGAAGATCGAGCGCTTCTTCTGCGCCTGGCGGATGAAATATTTGATCATCGTCGCGGTGGTGTCAAAGTCGGCGATAACCCCGTCTTTCATCGGCCGGACCGCCCGGATGTTGCCCGGCGTCCGACCGATCATCCGTTTCGCCTGTTCGCCGACCGCTTCGATCGTCTTCGTATCGGTGCGCAGGGCGACCACGGAAGGTTCCCTGACGACAATGCCTTTGCCGCGGGCATAGACCAGAGTGTTGGCTGTTCCCAGGTCAATGCCCAGATCTTTCGTTCCGAACATCGTCTTGCTCCCTTCTGTCGTCAGACAATCCTTCTCATTATATTACAGGTATCCTTGCTCCTTCAAACTGACGAACCGTCCGTCGCCGATGACGATATGGTCCAGCACGTCGATGCCGATCAGCGCCCCCGCTTCGTGCAGGCGCCTGGTCAGCGCAATGTCCTCGGGGCTCGGCGTCGGATCGCCGCTCGGGTGATTGTGCAGGCAGATGATCGACGCGCTGCCCCGCTTGATCGCGGCCCGGAACACTTCGCGCGGATGGACGAGCGACGCGTTGAGCGTGCCGACGGAAAGCGTCTCGCGCGCGAGGACCTGGTTCTTCGTGTTCAGAAAAAGGCAGACGAAATGTTCCTTGAGCTCGGAGCGGAGATCTTCCATCACCAGCTTCGCCGCGTCTTCCGGCTTCCGGATCGCCGGCCGGTCGGATGCGGCCCTGCGCGCCAGCCTGCGGCCAAGCTCGATGCCTGCCCTGAGCTGCACGGCTTTGGCCGGACCGACGCCGTGGATGTTGGTCAACTCGGCGATGCTCATGTCGACCAGCTGCCTTAAGCCCCCGCATTCGCGCAAAATCCGGTTTGCGAGATTGATGGCGGATTCATTGCGCGTTCCGGTCCTCAGCAATATCGCAAGCAGTTCCGCATCGCTCAGCGCTTCCGCCCCATCGATCATCATGCGCTCTCTCGGCCGGTCTTCCTTGGGGACGTCGCGCAGCAGAATGACACGTGAGTCCATGTGATTCAAATCCTCCTTGGGCTGCACCCTCCGTCAATGCCGAACCGGCCGCAGCTTGACGTCAAATGGTCTCCACACCGAATTCGGCCAGCAGGTCGCCAAGCAGCGAAAGCGGCAGACCGACGACATTGAAGTAACAGCCTTCGATTCTTTCCACGAATCCGGCGGCCAGTCCCTGGATGCCGTAAGCGCCTGCTTTGTAGTGCTAAATGGTTCTTTTGAGGGATGAAAACCACCATTTATTGACATTACCGTAGCAGAATGCCCCGCTTTATTCTCCATAGCTACAATTGATACGAATGATTTCGTCACAGCCCCTGCCTTGTAGGTAACGGTGGCTTTGTTGTCCCCGCCACCGGAACCATCTAGATCATCACCTCCATCGTAATTAAGTAATTGCTCAATATTGGCTTTCAAGTATATTGTAGGTTCCCCATCTTTACTGACGATTATTTTGTCAATAAGGATCTCAAGGTCTTTACGATTTAGTGTATCCTTTGCTATGATATCATCCGTTCTTGCGCCTTCCTTGAACATACTCGACTTCTCTCTAACAGCGGTCAATTCCTCAATCTGCTTTGAAACAGTATTAATATGTTGGCGTTTTTCAGCTTCTAGCTCAGCGTAGGTTTCAGAGATAATATCCGCCATGTCAGGATTTTTGGCAATGTCCTTAATTTTTTGCGACAATGTAACTTTGAGTTCATCTGAAAGTTGCTGAAGTTCTTTATTTAACCTCTTTAAGGATACCTCAAAATTATCTTCTCGTTCAACGCGATCTTTCAGTTTAGCATCAAACGCCGCGATTGCGCTTGATAACTTTTATCGAAGCACAGTAAGATGGGCTTTAATTGCAGGCACAAGAGTACGATCCAAGATGTAGTGCGTTGAACAGGCAATTTTACCGACTCTCCTATAAGTCCCACAGATGTAGGACTTATGTTTGCCCTCCTTGTTAAGAGCAACCATACCATGACCACAATCAGCGCATTTCAGAAACCCCGAGAAAAGATTTATATGTTTATGACTCAACTTTCGCAGCATGAAATAGGCAGATAAGCCTTGATGTAATTGGGCAGAGCAGCAATCCACTCCTTGAGTTGACGCTGAATAAACGCCGAAAGCTTTTTGCCTGCTTTTGCAGCGACTTCATGGATCAAATCGACCAATTGCTGTAACGCTGCGACCCAGTCCACCGCGCCGATTTCGTCACAAAGCAAATAAAACAGGCCGCCGAGCGAACGCACGTCCGTGCTTTGCCGATGCTGCCAGGCCAGCATGTAACCGCTAAAATAAAATTAACAAGAAACACGAAATAATCTTGAACACGAATTCCCTGATTCTCCCTCACCCGATATAATCAAGCTGGAAATTCATCAGTGTAGGGTGAGGAGAATGAAATCTGC